>DMJC01000242.1 GCA_003451915.1 Clostridiales bacterium | reverse complement strand
TTCTTCATCCTTCATTCTTCACTTGAACTGCGATTATTGTTTTTTCACCATTCAAATCCCACTCGCGGGAGTTAGGGCCGACACCCTGAATGATTTCGGCAGCCAGGACCTCTTCGGCGATGAATGCAGCATTTCGGGCGATGATGCCGGCGATGCGGTCATTGCCGCTGTGGTACAGGATGATGCGGTCAAGAACTTCAAATCCGCTTTCTTTACGCATGGTCTGGACTTTGCTGACGATTTCACGCACGAAGCCTTCCTCGATCAGCTCATCATTCAAACGGGTGTCAAGAGCCACCGTAAAATCGCGATCGGCTTCGGTAGCCAACCCTTCTGGCTGGACACTTTCAATCAGAAGATCGTCTTCAGCCAGTTGTTCAGTCTGGCCGTCAACCTGGAGGGTCAGGCTGCCGGCTGATTTAAGCTCAGCCATCGCTTTGCGGCCATCAAGACCAGCCAGCAATGATCCGACAAGTCCGATGTTTTTGCCGAAGCGGCGGCCCAGTGTCCGCAACTGTGGTTTAAATCGGTAATTCAGTAATTCAGCACCATCTTTCAAGTATTCCGACTGCTTGACATTGAGTTCGTCGGCGATCAGCGCGTTGTAATCCTCCGGCAGCTGCTCGGGTGCGACAACCAGCAGGCGCGACAGCGGCTGGCGGTTCTTGATCGCTGCGGTGTTGCGGGCGGCACGGCCCATGGTGACGATGTGCAGGACATCATCCATGATTTTTTCCAGGCGGCGGTCGATCATCGACCTGTCGGCAACCGGGAAATCACAGAGATGCACACTTGCCGGGGCTGACGGTTTGCTGCCCAGAACCAGGTTGAGGTAGATGGCTTCAGCCATGAATGGCGTATAGGGCGCACTCAGGCGGGTAAGCGTTTCGAGAACCGTATAAAGTGTCATGTAAGCATTGATTTTGTCCTGATTCATGTCCGGCTGCCAGAAACGCTCACGGCTGCGGCGCACATACCAGTTGGACAGTTCATCAGTGAAAGCCTGGATAGCCCGGGCTGAACCGGTGATGTCATAGCGTTCAAGCTGTTCGTCAACTTGCGCGACCAGGGTATTCAGCCGGCTGAGGATCCAGCGGTCGAGAGCACTCAGCGAAGCACGGTCCAGTGAATAGTCCGCAGGATCGAAATTGTCGATGCGGGCATACATGATGTAAAACGCATAGGTATTCCACAAGGTGCCCATAAATTTGCGCTGGTGCTCACTGACCGCTTCTTCAGAAAAACGCGAAGGCAGCCAGGGTGCACTGCCCGAATAAAAATACCAGCGTACGGCATCAGCGCCTTGTTTGTTCAGGATCTGCCAGGGATCGACAACATTACCCTTGTGTTTGGACATTTTCTGACCGTTCTTGTCCTGGACCAGCCCGAGAACGATGACATTTTTGTAAGGTGATTCATCAAAAAGCAGCGTGCCGATGGCCATCAAGGTGTAGAACCAGCCGCGGGTCTGGTCGAGTGCTTCTGAAATGAAGTCAGCCGGATAGTTTTTCTCGAACTGCCCCCGGTTTTCAAACGGATAATGCCATTGGGCAAAAGGCATCGAGCCCGAGTCGAACCAGCAGTCAATGACCTCGCTGACGCGGGTCATGCGGCCGCCGCATTTTTCGCAGCGGATATGCACCTGATCGATCATCGGTTTATGCAGTTCAATGTTTTCCGGACAATCATCGGACATCGACTTGAGTTCGGCGATGCTGCCGACCAGATGCCGGTGGCCGCACTCGCATTCCCAGATCGGCAGCGGGGTGCCCCAGTAACGCTCGCGTGAAATGCCCCAGTCGATGACATTCTCGAGAAAATTGCCGAAACGTCCGTCACGGATGGTTTCAGGGATCCAGTTGACCGTCTGGTTGTTTCTCAGCAGATTGTCACGGACGGCGGTCATTTTGACAAACCAGGAATTGCGGGCATAATAGATCAGCGGTGTGTCACAGCGCCAGCAGAACGGGTAGCTGTGCTCATAAGGCATTTTTTTGAGCAGCTTGCCCTCCTGAGCCAGCTTTTTGATCAGTCCGGGATCGGCGTCTTTGCAGAACATGCCGGCAAAGTCTGTAACATCATCAGGCAGTGTGCCGTCTTCACGAACCAGCTGGACAAAGGGCAGATCGTTGGCGCGGCCGACGCGGGCGTCGTCTTCACCGAAAGCAGGTGCGATATGAACAATGCCGGTGCCGTCACTCAGAGTGACATAATCGTCAGCCGTCACAATAAAGGCTCGTTTACCTGACTTTTTAACTGTGGCATTGGCATACGGAAACAGGGGTTGATAGGATTTGCCGACCAGTTCACTGCCTGTCATGCGTGCCAGGATCTTCAGATTCTCACCGAGGAGGCCGGGCGCCAGCACACCTGCCAGATAATAGCGGACGGGTTTCTCGGTACCATCGAGATCTTTGTCTGCTTCAGCGAGGACATATTCCTCTTCTGGGTTGACGCACAGCGCCACATTGGACGGCAAAGTCCAAGGGGTCGTCGTCCAGGCAGCCAGGTAGGTGTCAGGTTCATCATTCACTGCAAAGCGTACGAAAACAGATGTCTCTTTAACATCCTGGTAGCCCTGGGCTACTTCGTGACTGGACAGAGCCGTACCGCAGCGCGGACAATAAGGAACGATTTTATGACCTTTATAAAGCAGCCCTTTATCCCAGATCGTCCGCAAAGCCCACCATTCGGACTCAATGTAGTTATTGTCGTAAGTGATGTACGGATCATCCATATCAGCCCAGAAACCGACCCGGTCAGACATCTGCTCCCACTCGCCTTTGTATTTCCAGACGCTTTCTTTGCATTTGGCAATAAAGGGTTCAACACCGAAAGATTCGATCTGTGGCTTGCCGTTGATGCCCAGCAGTTTCTCAACCTCCAGTTCAACCGGCAGGCCATGAGTGTCCCAGCCCGCTTTGCGCAGGACATGATAGCCCTTCATGGTTTTGTAACGCGGGATGATGTCCTTGATGACGCGCGTCAGAATATGGCCGATATGGGGTTTGCCATTGGCAGTCGGCGGGCCGTCATAAAACGTGAATTCAGGTCCGTCGACACGGTTTTCCATTGATTTCTGAAAAATCCTTTGGTCTTTCCAGTATTGCAGGACCTCCTGCTCGCGGTCGACAAAGCTCATGTCAGTCGATACTTTTTGATACATAAATCGCAGCCTCCTCTGGCAACAATCGGGTAGGACCCCGGCCATT
>DMJC01000013.1 GCA_003451915.1 Clostridiales bacterium | reverse complement strand
TCTTCCGGGAAATGGCTGATGTATTTCTGTTCAATCGGTGCACACGGCCAGGACACGTCTTTTTGGCCTTCAGCCAGCGGTGAGCCGATCGAATGCAGGCAAGGCACGAACTCGCCATCTGCACCGAGCACATCGAGAACTTTAGTTCCGATACGGGTCATGATACGCATATTGACGACAACATAAGGGCTGTCAGTGATTTCCACGCCGATTTTGGATATCGGGGAGCCGATCGGACCCATCGAGAAGGGAATGACATAGAGCGTGCGGCCCTTCATGCAGCCCTTGTAGAGATCGGACATGGTCTTTTTCAATTCAACCGGGTCGACCCAGTTGTTGGTCGGACCGGCATCTTCCTGCTTGCTGGATGCAATGTAAGTCCGGTTTTCAACGCGGGCCACGTCGGAAGCATCACTGCGGAACAGATAGCAGCCCGGACGTTTCTCCTGGTTGAGCAAAGTGGCACTTCCCGTGTCAACCATCAGCTTGAGCAGCCGCTGGTTTTCTTCCTCGCTGCCGTCACACCAGTAAATCTGGTCTGGCTGGCACATTTTTGCAACTTCATCTACCCATTCTTGCAATTTCTTGTGTTTAACCATGTTATCGCTCCTTCCGTCAATCGGTCCTGATTCCACTTTGACGTGATTTAACTCAGTCCGACTGCATTTAATAATTGATTATTCATTTACTTGACATCGCTTGGCGCTATCAATTCAAATAATATCACAGATTACTCAGCCGCACAATAATAATTTATCCCAAATGGTGCTGCAGATACAGATTTTTCAAAGCCGACGTAAATGATGCCCGATTCGAACAAACTTGCGTTATTATCGGTCGGGATGCAGGGGAGAACCATCTCGGATAAAAGGCTCAGCTTTTTCCTGACTGACGAGCAAATGATAGCGATCTGGCCGGCGATAGGCATTACCATGGACTTCGCATCGGCGATAGTCACGCAGTTCATCCATCGGAAAGCTGGCCAGGAAGATGCCCTCAGCTTCACCCGCTTCAACGATCAGGGTGTCCCTGGAACAACTGGCTCCAGGTTGATAGGCAATGCCGTCGAAGGCCGACGAGTGGCCATTGCAGTCCGGCTGGCCATCGGGATAATTTGTTGTGGCAACACCGGTCATATTTTCAAAAGCCCGGGCTCTCAGCTGCGCCAGCCGGTTGATTTCCATCGGGCAGGCGTTGGGCACCAGAATGACTTCGGCGCCTTTCAGCATGAGGATTCGCGCGCTTTCAGGGAACTCACGGTCATAGCAGATCATCGCGCCGATTTTTACCTGGCCGTTATGGGTATCCAGATCGGCTGCGTAAAAATCAGCGCCTGCTGTCAACTGGCTTTCGGTTGAGTTAAACACGCAGGTGTGAACTTTGGCATAATGCAGAACGATCTTGCCGAATCGATCGATGACGACCAGGCTGTTGCGAGGCGACGGGCTATGTTTTTCTAAAAAAGTGACGCCGATGGCCATATCCAGTTCAAGGGCGAGATTTTCAAATTGAGTGATAAAATCACTGGTCAGCTTGATAGCCGACTGTTCGGTCGCATCGCGATCTGCTGTCAGTGCATAGCCGATATTCCACATTTCGGGAAACAGAGCGAGGTCCGCTCCCATCTGTCTGGCCAATCGGCAACCGGCTAAACCTTTGGCCAGATTTTCATCCTGAGTTGGCATGGGCAGCAATTGCAAGAGCGCGACATTGAAGTTTGGCATGGGTGGTCACCTCATCGGATCAGATACCATCATCATACCAAAATGTATGAGGTTTTTTAATGTTATAATCGACTAAGGTGTAGAGACAGCAGAAGATCATACTGAAAGGGGTGGCTTATGGATAGCGGTACCCAGTGCTACCAACGTTTTCTTAACGGTGATCAAGGTGCACTTGAGGAAATTGTTTTCCTTTACAACCGTAAGCTTATCCTGTTTATAAACCAGTCAGTGAATAATTTGAGTGAAGCGGAAGACATAGCAGCCGAAGCCTTTCTGGACTTAATTACAAAGAAACCGCGTTTCCGCCAAGAATCGTCATTCAAAACTTATTTATTTGCAATAGGTCGGAATAAAGCCCTCAATTATTTAAGAAAGCAATCTCGTCATTCGAGCGTACCTATTGAAGATATTCAACTGGTTGAACAAAACCAGATATTGGAAGAACTTGAATGGGATGAAGAACAAAGAGCACTGATGAGAGCGCTCAATAATCTATTGCCGGATTATCGCCAGGTTCTGCACTTGATTTATTTTGAAGAGTTGAGTTATCGCGAGGCTGCCACAGTCTTGCGCAAGAGCGAAAAGCAAATCAACAATCTGGCCTATCGCGCCAAAAATGCTTTACGTGACGCCATGCAACAGGAGGTGACCTGAACATGCGAAACACGACAGAACAGACAGCCTATATTATGCAATTGAAACATAAACGAAAAAAAGCGCAAAAAAGAATGGTTTGGGCGGCTTTGGCAGCTTGCCTGGTTGTTGTAGCCGGCGTGGTGCCTTTTCTGACGGGTTTAGTTGAATGGCCATTTGCGCCAGAAACCAGTGAGATCGCATTCTTATCCTGGGATGGTGCCTTTTATTCACCGATCGATAATCTAGGCCAACTCTACGGATTAAATGAATCGGATCTGGAGATTGTACCGGGTAAAGTCATTGGTCAAGTTACCGGTTATGGTTTTCATACAGAAGAAAGGCAAGGCTTGTTCTCGAACGTCTTAAAAAAAGGCACAACGATTCTCGAATGGCCGGGCTATACCGCGCAATTTCGGGTCTGTTCCCGTGATAGTGAGGGTCGGCTACGTGGATTTGAGCGAAGCTATCTGGGCGTCAATCATCTTGAAAAATGTCCTGTTTCTGACTTGTTCAATTTCCAGGATCGTGTGGCAGAGATATTGATTTGCAACAATAACCCCAGTGAAATCGGACGCATAACAGATCGGACAGCAATTAGCCGTCTGATGCAGGAATTTGCTGATTTTGCCGAATTTACCGGTGAAGACGATAACAACAATGTTTACCAGGCAAATCAGTTTTATCGGCTGTACTTACGATTGGCAGACAATAGCGTCACGGAAATTGTGGTTAATCTGCATAGCGGCTTTGGCAGCTGGGTCGACAGCATCAGACTGCCGGAGGGCTTTGCTGAATCGCTGTCCGAATACGTGCTGGGACCGATGGTGCCGGAATGGCTCAGTTATGGCAACCTGAGTGCCCACGCAGATTATGGGCTGTTTTTGCTGCCTGAAGCCGAAGGGTTGATCAGAAACGATCTGTATGCTCCGGAGGATGTCTGGATCGATGGCACAACCGGTCATCTTTATCTGGATGTCGGCGGGGATGACGTTAAATACCGACTGGCCGATGATGCCCTGGCTGATGTCCGGATTGAGGGGCAGAATATTTATTATCTGACTCAAGAGGGCCAGGTCGAGCGACTGCGCTTTGCATATCCGAATGATCCGGACGGTTTGCGACAGGCAGTGGAAGCTGGAGATGACTTGTCGACTTACGTGACAGCGCGGGATGTCCTGGCCGACGGTCCGTTTAATCGTCTTCAGGTGCGGCTTGGCGTTATCTGGACGCTCAGCCGGGATGGAATTCTTTGCCGAAACGGGCAGAAAATTGCAGAGCAAGTGACTAGTTTCGCGTTGGATCCTTTGGGAGTAACTTACAGTGACGGGCAGGCGATCTGGCGGCAAAGCGCTGCCGGGCAAGTCAAAAAACTGGCCGATCGCGATGCGGTGTCCATGGCTGTCGATGATATCTATCTTTACTATGCACCATCGGCAGGCGGTGTCTGGAAAATGCGGCTTGATGGTTTGGGTAACCGACTGCTTTATAATTTAAATGCGCAGAAAATTGTCGTTCAGCAGGACGTCATCGCGATCCTCGAACGCGACACGGGTCGTATTTTTATGGCGCCCCAGGAC
>DMJC01000174.1 GCA_003451915.1 Clostridiales bacterium | reverse complement strand
TCCTGGTTCATGGTTTGATTTTTCAGAATCCGTTCTCGGCGAGAAAGTCCAGTGTGATCGGCCGGGTTGCCTTTTCGGGATTCAGAAGTTTCTCAACATATTTGCCGATCATGTCACACTCGATGTTGATCCGGTCACCCGGCTGATAATTGCCGATGATCGTCACTGCAGATGAGTGTGGGATGATCGAGACAGAAAAGCTCTCGCTGTTCACTTCAGCTACGGTCAAGCTGACACCATCCATGGCGACCGATCCTTTTTCGATGATGTAGCGCAGCAAGCCGGCAGGAGCCGAAACACGCAGTATGATGGCGTTTCGCTCTGCCGTTCTAGTTAACAGCACACCTGTGCCATCGATATGACCGCTGACCAGATGACCGCCCAGCCGATCGCCAAGTTTTAAAGCCCTTTCCAGATTGACCGGGCTGCCGGGCCGTAAAATGCCGAGGCTAGATCGACGCAACGTTTCCGGCATGACATCGGCCGCAAAAAAGCCGTTACCCAGTTCGACAACCGTCAGACAGATACCATTGACCGAAATGCTGTCACCGCAATGCGAATCTTCCAGAACTTTCTTTGCATCGATGGTCAGCCTGATGTCCGCACCTGCCTGCCGGATAGAGCGAATCCGACCTGTTTCTTCTATTAATCCGGTGAACATGCTCAGCATCCTTTCGTATTCTGTGGATAGCCTTCGATCAGCCAGTCATCTCCACAGGGGGTGATGGTCATCCGATCCAGGCCGACAGCATCTGTCAGTCTGTCACAACCCAGACCGTTGAAACAGGAAACAGCATCACAGCCGCCAATGATTTTCGGCGCCATGAACAGCATGATTTTATCAATCAGGCCGGCCTGTAAAAATGCCTCATTTAACTGTAGGCCCCCTTCAAGCATAATGCTGTCGAGACCCCTCAAACCTAAAAGTCTGACCAGACCCCACAGGTCAACCTTGCCGTCTTCGCCGTCCAGACAGATAACCGTTGTGCCCATCCGTTCAAGAGCAGTCCTGCTGGATGCCGGCATACGGCTGGTCGTGGCAAGAATGACGCCACCTGGCGGACAGGCTTGAAAAACCCGGGAATCTGAAGGCAGTGCGCCAGTGCTGGCAACGATAATGCGGATCGGGTTTTTACAGGGCTGGTCATCCTGACGGGTGGTCAGAGAAGGATTGTCAAGAAGTACGGTGTTTTTGCCGACCATGATGCCGGCAACGCGATCCCGCCAATGGTGGACTACCTGGCGTGAAACTTCGCCCGAGATCCACTTGGAATTGCCGGTGCGGGTGGCAATTTTACCATCCAGACTGATGGCGCTTTTCATCAGGATAAAAGGCAGGCCGGTGGTGATGTATTTAATGAAGATCTCATTCAGTTTTTGTGCTTCCGCCGCGAGCACACCTGTTCGCAACCGGATACCGGCATTTTGCAATTTCCGGAAACCCTGACCGGCAACCCGCGGGTTGGGATCGCTTATCGCAGCGACAACTGTCCCGATGCCGGACTCGATAATCAAATCAGCACAGGGAGGCGTGCGGCCATGATGCGAGCAAGGTTCCAGATTAACGTAAAGTGTAGCGCCTGTCAGTGGAACGCCGTTTTGCCGGGCTTGGTTTATAGCAGCCCGCTCGGCATGGTCAAGTCCCGGCGCAGAATGGTAGCCCTCAGCCAGTACATCGCCATCCTTGACAATTACACAACCGACCAGCGGATTCGGACTGGTCCGTCCCCAGGCTCTTTCAGCCAGCTGTAAAGCCTTGCGCATCCACTTTTCATCCTGTTCTGCCTGCAGCGTCAGCATGCCTGATCCTCCTCGACGCAATAAAAAATCCCTGAAGAAAAAATTCTCCAGGGATCGTCACCACCATTCAGACAATAGCAAAACGCTATCAAAGCTCTGCGGCTTGTTCTTCTTCCATCCAGACTGTACTGTCGGCTCCGGAAATGATCCGGATCTGCCTTTCGGCTCGCGGGCTTTACCGCCGGTAAGGATTTGCACCTATCCCTGAAGAACGCATATTCGATTTGTCTGCCACTATATCACGATCGTTTGACTTTGGCAAGATGGCAAATCACCCTAATTTGACGCCAATGATGAAATTGCCGCGGGTACCGATGACCAGCCGGTCGCCGAAAACGGCGCAAGATGATTCGATGTTGCCGGCTGCGGTTTCGCGGTCAGCCTTGGTCAGCTGCAGGGTGGCCAGTTTCTCGCCGTTCGCACCGTCAATCAGATGCAGGATGCCCTGCGAATCGGGAATCAGAATATAACCATGGCCGTCCTGATCATAGACATCGACCGGAGAGCTCCAGCTGTAGTTGGCCATCTTGTACTCCCAGACCATATCGCCGGTTTCCTTGTCATAGGCGACCACGCTGTTGCCGCTGTAGATACCTGTGGTCATGCTGAAACTGAAGATAACCAGGTCGGACATTCCCATTTTGCCGGAAACCGGCGTGCCCATGATGCCGCCGTTAATGTCATCGCCATAATTTGCAGCATTCTTGGTCCAGCAGCTGTGAGAGTTCTGCCACAGCATTTCACCGGTCATTGCGTCGATTTTATAGATGACTGCTTCACCTTCATAATTGCCAATGATATTTTTCTGCCAGTCGACCTCGGTACCGCAATAAAGTGCGACAGTTTCACCAGTCTGTTCAAGTACCGGCGTGACATCGGAATCGTCCAATAGGCGGCGCGACCAGACCGGTTGCAGACTGTTGAGGTCCACGCAATTCAGAATGCCGGAATTATCGGCAAAAAAGCCGAGATGATCATAGATGGCCATCGAACTTTCGATGCCGAAGTTTTCCATATCGGTCATTTTGTAGCGATAAATGGTAAAGACAGGGTTGATGGACAATTCGCCGGTCTGGCGGTTAAAGGCGGTGTTGAGCTTGGCCGTATAGATCAAGCCGTTTTCGTTAGGGTAGATCAATGTATCTGCCGCACCGTCGATCATTGGTGAAGAGTCGCAAGCTCCCCACGATTTGCGAAATGAATTGGCATCGGCTGTTTTGCGATACAGGAGCAACGACTGGTCGATCAGATTGAAAATACGGAAGCCGATGCTGTCGACGTTGGTATTCTCATCGCCCTGACCGACGTAAAGGATCGGGTAGCCGCGCGGATCGACTGTCGGTGTACCTTTGATCGGCGCACCGATGTTGATCGGGTGGCGGGTCGGCTGTCCGTCATCGATATCAAAGAAATAGATCTTGCCATCCAGTGTAGCGTAAATGACCTCAATCAGGCCCGCCTTGGCCTTTTTTTCTGCATTGATGTTCATCAGCTGGCGGATGTCATCGTCCCATTGGACGAGCAATGGCTGGCCGGTCCAGCCGGTACCGGTCCAGTTGAAGCTCCAGGAAGACGAGGGCAGGCTGCCGATGCCGAACTGCCAGGATTGGGTCAGCTTTTTGTCGGCCAGATTAACCAAACCAAAAGTCGGCGCATTGCGGAAGTTGTTGCCACGGAAGGTCAGAACACCGGCGATCTTGTTGAAATGCAGCGGGTTCAGCAAAGACAGCGGATCCGTACGGTTGAAACTGCCGAGCACATTATACTGCTGGTCGAAAATCGTTGTAACAATACCACGCTGCGCGGGCGAACAGCCATCGGCTGGTGTGCCGGGTGACTGGACGATCAGGTCAAGATCAGGCAGCAGCTGCGGATTCAGATTTGCCGGCGGCGGTGTCGGCGTCGGGGAAGCCGTCGGCGTGGCAGTGGCAACAGGTCCGGTGGTTGGTGCAGTTGTGCTTTCGCTGGTTGTCGTGTCGGTCTGACTAGGATTTGGCAGCCATGTCGGTACAAAACGAACCAAGGCGATGATTGCCGTGACCATGACCAGAACAAGAACCAGTGACAAGACGACGCTGCGTGTCCGGTGCCGGCGACGCCGACTGGCCAGGGTTGCAGATTGTTTGCGGCCGTTCCGGCGGCCATCGACATACATCGTTTTTTTTGCGCTCATAATTGTTCCTCTCAGGGTCAGCTAAATTCGGATGACTTGACTATTGTATCACAAATTATCGCGAACTTAACTCCGAAGTCGTATAATCAGGGCAGTGGACATAGTGGTATATTGGTTATATGACCAGAAAGGAAATCAAGATGCTGATTCCCCTGAATGATCAATGGACATTTTATCGGGCTGAAGAACCACTCAAGCGGCAAACCGTCCGACTCCCGCACAGCAATATCACGACACCCTTCAATTATTTCAGTCAGCAGGATTATCAGTTTGTCAGCGTTTATGAAAAGACTTTGCTTGCTGACCCGGCCTGGCAAGGCCAGGCTGTACTCTTGAACTTCATGGCCGTTGCCCATCGTGCGGAAGTCTATGTCAATGACCATCTGGCCATGACCCACAACTGCGGCTATACGGCTTTTCAGGTGATCATTGCTGATCTTCTGGATTATACGGCCCCCAACATCATCAAGGTTGTCGCGGATAGCCGCTATTCAGTCAACATTCCGCCGTTTGGCGGCATGATTGACTACATGACCTATGGCGGTATCTATCGCGAGGTCTATCTCGACATTCGCGGCCCGGTCTGGATCCAGGATATTTTTGCTCAAGGCGATGCTAACCGCCGTTTGCAGGTTCAGGTCAGTCTGCAAGGTCAGACTGCCGGCTGCACCCTGCGCTATATCTTGTCTCGAGACGGTGTGACCTTTTTAGACAGTGAGACAGAACAGCTAAGTCTGGCAGCTGTGATTCATGACGCTGAACGATGGGATATCGACAGTCCGGCTCTCTATCATCTGACTGTAGAATTGAAAAATGGCACCAGCCGGCTGGATATGCAACAGACCCGCCTGGGCTTCAGGACCTGCCGTTTTACCAGCGAAGGCTGTTTTTTGAACGGCCGTCTGATTAAACTGATCGGGCTCAACCGCCATCAGTCCTATCCTTATGTCGGATATGCCATGCCCGCTCGTGTCCAGCGCCGCGACGCCGAAATATTAAAAAAAGAACTGCACATGAACATGGTGCGCACCTCGCACTACCCGCAATCGCAGCATTTTATCGATGCCTGTGATGAACTGGGCCTTCTGGTGCTGACCGAAATCCCCGGCTGGCAGCACATCGGCGATCCCGCCTGGCAGACTGCAGCCCGGGAAAATGTCCGGGAAATGGTTCAGCAATATCGCAACCATCCATCCATCGTGTTATGGGGTGTCCGCATCAACGAATCACAGGATTGCGATGAACTGTACCGCGAGACCAACCGGATCGCGCACGAACTCGATCCGACCCGGCCGACCTGCGGCGTCCGCTACATCCGGCACAGCCATTTGCTTGAGGATGTCTATACTTTCAATGACTTCAGTTATGCGGGCAACAAGCCGGTGCTGCAGCGCAAAAGCTCAGTGACGCGAGCTGCGGACAAACCTTACATGATCACCGAGTTTAATGGCCATATGTTCCCGACCAAAGCATTTGATACGGAGGGACATCGTCAGGCGCATGCCCTGCGTCACGCAACCGTGCTCAACCAGATTATGGGCGACCCGGAAATTGCCGGTGGTCTCGGCTGGTGCATGTGCGACTACAACACCAACAAAGACTTTGGCAGCGGCGATCACATCTGTTATCACGGTGTGCTGGACATGTTCCGCAACCCCAAGCTGGCTGCTGCGGTTTATGCTGCACAATCGGATGAAGGAGCTGTCCTGGTGGCAGGATCATTAATGAATAAAGGCGAATACCCGAGCGCCCTGCCTGATGATTTTCATGTCTTCACTAATGCCGAAAGCGTCCGGCTTTATCGTGGTGAACGCTTGATCAAAGATTATCCGGTTTTGAATGATGCATTCCCGCATTTACCTCACCCGCCGGTCGTTCTGGATGACTTTTGGGGTGACAGTCTTGAAAGCGAAGAAGGCCTCAGCCCCAGGAATGCCGCCCGCATCAAAAATATTCTGAAAAGCATCAGCCGAACCGGCCCGGGAAGGATCGCACCAGTCAATTATCTGCGCTTGCTGCTGGTTATGCTCAGCTCTCACCTCAGTGCCCGTTCGTTGACTGCTCTGATTACCCGACGCTTCATGAGTTGGGGCAGTGAGAGCCTCGCCTGGCGTCTCGAGGCGATCCGCGACGGTAAAACCGCCGCTGTGATCGAGATCGGCGAGCAGGTTGCAGCGGAGCTGTCCGTTGATGCTGACACACTTGAGCTGGCTGAAGGCGATACCTACGATGTCGCCAGCATACGGATCCGGGCGGTCGATACTCATGGCAACCTGCTGCCGCTGTTCATGGAGCCGGTGACCCTTACCGTTGCAGGGCCGCTTGAGCTGATCGGACCGGCCTCGATCGCGTTGCGTGGCGGCCTGGGTGGAACTTACTTAAGAACATGCGGACAGACGGGTCAAGGCCGGCTGACTTTGCAGTGTGGAGATTTGCCGGAGGTTGTTCTTGCATTTAATATTCACGCTTGACGTTATTACCGGGAGGCGTTATTATTAAG
>DMJC01000033.1 GCA_003451915.1 Clostridiales bacterium | reverse complement strand
AGGCTTTGACCAGGCCCCCCAGACTGGTGCCCTGGTAACAGGTGCCGATGATGGTCACCGCCAGCACCGTCATGAACTGCCGCCCCAGGTTCAGCGTTTCGCCACTGATGTTGTAGAGATTCAAGAACGGATTCATCAGCATAATGATCATCAGGCTGGAAAGTATCCCCGCACTGAGGAACATCACCTGAACCGTTCTGGCGTACAGCTTCATTTTTTCAAATTCGCCCTTGCCGATGGTCATGCCGGTGATGATGCCGACCGCCGTCGAAACGCCCTGCGTCCACAGGAACAGCAGTCGATACAGCATGTTGGTAATGCTGACTGCGGCCATGGCTGCATCACTAATGTGACCGATGATGGCGGCCTGCGACAGGTTGTTGATCGCCCAGACGATTTGCCCGGCAATAACCGGCACACCGTATCGGACATAATCCTGGAAAAGTGCCCGGTCACGGCGCAGCAGATCACGCAGCTTGAGATGCAGCTTTTTGTCGACGAAGGCGACATAGATCACCATCACAGTGGCTTCGACAATGCGGCAGATCAGATTGGCAATCGACGACCCGACAATGCCGAGCGCCGGCAGGCCGAGATTGCCGAAAATCAGCAGCCAGTTGAGAATAATGACGAGCATCAGGGTGATCAGCGAAACATAAAGACCGATGCGTACGTTTTCAACGCTGCGCATCGCAGAAATCAGCCATTGCGAGATACCAAAGAACACATAGGAATAGCAGACATATTGCAGAAACTTCGCCCCTTCGGCAATAATGGCCGGCTGATCGGTGAAAAGAGCCAGAATCTGCTGCGGAAAAAGCGCGGTTACCAGCGACAAGGCAGCGGCCAGAACAATGATAAAACGGCTGGCGATCGCCATGATCGACTTGACGCTGGCTGTGTCCTTCTGTCCCCAGTACTGGGTTGAGATGATCTGCATGGCGCTGACGATGCCCAGCGTAAAGATTTGCAGCAGGGTCTGCACCTGATTGGCCGCGTAGACACCGGCGATGGCATTGTCACCCAGGCGACCGACCATCACGTTGTCGGCAAAGGTCACCCCGAAAGTGATCAGATTCTGCAGTACAATCGGAATCGAAAGTCGCAGCAGGGTCCGATAAAATTGCTTGTCCCGAACAATGATCGCCATGGTTTGGTACCTCTTCTGTCAGCTGACAAAGATGAGCGGGGTCAGCAGATGGCATTTATGATAACGATTACAACGCTAATCATAGCATTGTCATTCGCTTTTTAATATAAACATTATTCTAAAAATGCGGACGTTTTCAGCAAGCTTGTTTCGTAACGGTATCTGATACGCTATAATTGATGCATAAGGAGGATATGCCTATGGGTGCAATCAAGTATTCATACATGGACCACTGGTTTATGAATTCTCCCCAGGGTTTGACCAAAGCAAATGTCCGCAGAGAATTCGTCGAGTTCTACATCCGGCAGATCTCCGCTCTGGGCTTCAAAGGGCTTGACATCTTTTTCTTTGACATCTGGCGATATGCCCGCATGTTCGGCTCGTTCAAAAATTACATCACTTTTTTACAGGACTTCGGCATCGAGAAAGTTGTCGGCTTTTTCGCAACGGCCCATGGCGAGGCCAGGACTACCAACGCTTTCATTCGTGAGTCCCACGATAATATTTACAGGCAGTTCGAGGGCTATTGCGCGGCTACAGAGGATACCGGCGTTGAAAACATCATCCTGATGCCGGCTCCCACCTACTACCAGTGCGAGCCGATGACCGATGAAAAGATTCGCATACTTGCAGATCTCTGGAACCGAGTCGGCGAGATGACGCTGACCCGGTTCGGCATCAAGATAACCTGTCACCACGAGTTCTGGTGCGGCTTGCGTGACGAGGAATCCATCCTGAAATTCTATGAATGGACCGATCCCCGTTATGTCTTTTTCTTCCTGGATACAGCGCAGCATGTGATTGCGGGTGTCGATCCGGTGAAATTGTATATGAAACTGCACGACCGTACCGCCGGTTTTCATCTGAAGGATACCCATAATATTGCCGGTCCGGAAGACTACCGCACCCCGCCGGATTCCGAGCTGATGGTCAAGGACGTCCCGCGCTGGTTCTTCGAGGTCGGCACACCGGGGGGGCTCTGCGACTTTCCGCGCCTTTACCAGTGCATCAGGGAATATGGCTACAAAGGCTGGATCAGTGTCGAACACGATAAAGCCGAAATTGGCGGCGGCAATTTCACCGAGAGTACTGCGAATGCCATGTGGTACATCAAAAACGTGCTCTCCAGAATTTACCAGTAAGGGAGGCAGACGCTATGTCAATAAAGTGGGGATATTCATTAAATGCCTGGGATCATGAAGAAAATTCCGTTCGTCATGATCGTAATGAACGCACTTTTAAAACTATCTCCGCCGCCGGCTTCACCGGAGTTGAACTGATCGCCGGTTCAGGCCGTTGGTGCCCGCTCGGCCGCCCTGGCAATATCAAGTTCATCTATGGCGATGCCGATGATTTTGATCGCTATCTTAAAAAGACAGTCGCCATCGATCAGCTGATTACCTGGGATTATGACCCCGGCGCAATGGCTGCCGAGGAAGACACCCTGGGCCGCGATCCCAGTGACCCGGCACAGCACAGCGGTATTGTGGAAGCTGCCGAAAAATATATAGCATTTCTGGCCGCAGTCGGCAGCAAGTTTCTGGTCGTCCGTCCGATGCTGTCCTGGTGGAAGGCCAACCCGGTTACCGATGGCAAAATCAAGACAGCGGCCGACTGCTGGAACAAGGTCGGCAAGATGGCCTCAGCTTATGGCCTCAAGATCCTGCTGCGGGTCGACTGGATGTGCGCGGCCAATAGCATTGCGGCGATCGATCTGCTGATGTCTGAAACGGATCCCGCCACAGTCGGCCTCTGTGCCAATACCGGGGAACTGGCTATGGTTGGCATCGATCCGATCGCACTGTATCAGAAATATCAAGACCGTGTGGGCCTGTTCCAATTCAAGGATATTCGCGTGGCGGATACGCTGGAAGAGTACAAACGGCCCTTCGCAGAGGATATCAAAAAGAATGGCGGCGAGCGGAAAATCGACCGTTGGTTCTGGGAGATGGGCCGATTTGAGCAGCCAGGCCTTGTCGATTTCCCGGGTCTGATGAAAGCCATCAAGGACGGCGGCTATGACGGGTGGATCGTTGTCGAAGGCGAACAGTCGCCCGACCCCGCTGCTTCAGTCCTCTATAACAGCTGGTATGTCCAGAATGTTTTAGGTATCTGATACCACCCTCATTTTGAAAAACTCAAATATCGGGATAATATGCTCAGGAAGGAAGAACTCGGGTCCGGCTCCTGCATGTGCAGCCCCAGGCATGATATCAAGGCAGAGATCCTCCGGTTTCAGATGGCTACTGGCAGCATCGGCAAAATCGATCGATTGCTGAACCGAGACACCGGGGTCACGATCGCCATGCTGCAGATAAATCGGCACTATCCCGTCCGTCAGAAAGTTGGTTGGATTTGTCTGCCAATATTGATCACGAGTAGGCTTATTCGTTCCCAGAACCCTTCGCACCATAATTTTAAACATGATTGAGGTAAAAGCTCTTTCCCACAATTTCCCGCAGCCACCCATGTTTGACATGTCAATGGCCGGGCAAAGTGC
>DMJC01000283.1 GCA_003451915.1 Clostridiales bacterium | reverse complement strand
GGCTGACTCATTGTAAAAAATAGGACTGTCTAAAAATTTATTTTAGACAGTCCCTTGATTTTCGAAATGTGGTTCAGACAATCATTACAGCCGACATTTCCTCGTCGATCATCTCAATCAAATGATCAATATCTGATGAATCGCCTAAAAAGCTCATAAGCCTCATGATCTTCTTCTCATCTTGCTCGATCATTGGTAATGCTTGCCGCAGATAATCCCATGCCTGTGCCGATGTCCAACCATTTTCCCGACTCAACTTATTGAGGCCAACCATTGCCGCCAATGTCAGATAGCGTTTTGGCCCGCCGGTATCGCAAGCTAACTGATATGCCCCCAGGAAACGGTCGCCCGCAGCCATTTTTCGTCTNNCCGTTCGACAGTGTCCTGCAATTCGCAATTGCCAAAGCGAGCCAGCAAGTTGTCAATATGATCGACCAGCCCGGCCATTGACTGCCCGTAACGGGATGCCAGCGCCAAGGCGCTTTCCAGCATGGCGGCCCGGACCAGATAGCGTATCGCCGGACGTTGAATGGCATCAGCAATGAAAACGTCGCCGCTCATTTCCCCGAGATAAGCACACAGGCAATGTCCCAGGTTATGGATGTACAATTTCCGGTCACCGTAAAAAGCAAACGGCACGGTCAGATCCCCCACCAGGCCAGCGACAGCAGGCATTTCACCTTTGACCGCCTGAGCATCGTAGGGCAGAAATTTATACGACTCCACACAGACCGCTGCAGGATGGATGGCCCGGGTTTCTTCTGACGGCACGGGAATCATCCGGCCGATCGAGGTCTCAAGCAAACCTGTGTTTTTGAAAATTTCCGAAGCAATCTCTGCATCCAAATGTCCTGTAAGCTGCTCGCGCATGAAGGCAGCAGCGCCATGCAGGTTTTCACACAGCAGGATATTGACTGGCGGTCGGCCCAAGGCCAATCGCTTTTCGAGTCCGTGTGCCAGTGTGCCGGCTATCCGGGGCAGGATATTGGCACCGACTGAAGTCGCCAGGATGGCGGCATCACTGACAGCCTCGACAACCGCCGCTTCATCAGCGCTGTGAATTGCGCGAACATTGTGGATGATCACCTGTTCGCGGCCAAGGTTGCTGACCGTAATGTGCGGGTAGCTGTTTTCGCGATTGATGCCCTCGATGATCTCTGGAACCACATCGACAAAAACAACCTGCAGCCCGCTTTCACTGAACAACTGGCCGATAAATCCGCGCCCGACACTGCCGGCACCGAAAATGACAGCGCTCTGCATATCAGACACCTAACAGCAGTTCGAGAATGTACATTTCCAGGCCTTCATAATTATCTGCTGCTACAAAGGCATCAATCTTGGTCTGGTCTAAGCGGTCAACCTTGTTTTCCATCAGCTGGACAACCCGGAGGCTGTTTTCCAGATGCTTGAAGCCGTACGCATCAGCTGACGAACGCATGGCCTTGACGTCCAATCCGATGTATTGGCCGGCAGCACCATAGTTATTGTCGCAGAGCACCTTGATCTGGTTGAATGTTGAGCGCAGGTTTTCAGCGCCGAAAATGCGGTCCTGGTCAAAGCGTACGCCGTTCTGATCATTGAGATGGACAGACCATAGTTTACCGGCTGCCAGAGCAAAAGCCATTTCATGAGTCGGCTCGAGACCGGCGATGATGGCGTGAGCGGACTCCAGCAGTCCACCGACACGGGCCGGATCGATCGTCATACCGGCGACTGCGAGCGCATGGCCCATTGTTCCGGCATACGACCGGTCGATCGGCTCATTGGGTTTGGGTTCGATGGCGATACGGATTTTGTCGTCGTAACGCAGCATCCGATTGATCGACTCGACCAGCTGATTGATAGCATCAACCGGCTTCTTGCTTTCCAGGCAAAGCGTGCCTTCGCGGGCCAGCCACAGGACAATCAGGTCGCAGCCGAGCACATTGGCAATGTCGATCGAGCGGTACGAGCGCCAGAGCGCCTGTTCCCAGTCCGCAGTTTTAGGTGCGGTAAAAGCGCCATCTTTGAAAGACGGATCAAACCACAGACGGGGTGCTACAAACTCAGCTTTCAGATTGTAGCGGTCGAGCATAGCTTTCACTGATTTGGCTTCGGCAATAATCTGCGCCTCACTCTTGCTTCTGATGTCCGGCACAACGTCGTCATCATGGAATTGCACTGCGCTGAAGCCGATCTCGGCAAACTTGCGGATCTTCTCCTCCAGGCTGAGGTTCTGACGAGTCGCCGGGCCGTAAACATCGGTGCCGTCTGACACGTTCCAGGGACCTACGGAAAACTTGAATCTGCTCATGATAATTCCACCTTTCACCTAAAAGCCCTTCCAAGGCTCTTTGCCTGTTTTGGCATAAAAATCCAGCAGCTCAGCTGCCGGCCGCACGCCATCGCTGGCGTTGAAGCTTAGTAAAGATGTTGAAGCGGCGGCGATGCCAGCCTCAAGGCCTTCGGCCAGACTGTGCCCGAGATAAGCCTGGTGCAGGCAGCCCGATAAAAAGGCATCGCCGGCACCAATGGTGCTGATGATCTGCTCGCGCGGGATGTCGAGTGCCGGGCGGGCAGCCCGTTCGCCTGCAGCGGAAACACCGACGGCGCCTTCACGCGAATGGATCACGGCCCACGTTGAAACGCCCATGGACAGCAGCTTTTCACAGATAGCATAAGCGCGGTCGATCAGAAATCGGCCATCTGCATCACGCACTGTAATACCGGTACTGCGTGATGCCTCAAATTCGTTGATGATGGCATAATCGGCATAGCGAAGCGCCGGTGGCACCAGCTCGGAAAAACGGTCGGAATCCTCGCTGACAACATCGATCGATGTCCTGA
>DMJC01000290.1 GCA_003451915.1 Clostridiales bacterium | reverse complement strand
GCCAGAGCACTGGGAGGGTGGGATACAGCTTTGCAGACACTCATCATCCTGATGGCCATTGATTACATCACCGGGCTACTGATTGCTGCTGTATGGCAGAAATCCAGCAAGTCACAGACAGGGGCACTGGAGTCCAAAGCAGGATTCAAAGGCCTCGTTCGCAAGGGGCTGATCCTATTAGTTGTACTGATCGGTGTTCAACTGGACGCTATACTGGGGCTTCAGGCATTTTGCCGGACAGCGATTATTTTGTTTTTCTGCGGCAATGAAGGATTGTCGATTGTTGAGAACTTAGGTGTTATGGGTTTGCCTCTCCCCGATTTTGTGAAAACAAAATTCGAGCAGCTGAAAGATAAGGGCAATCCTGATCCGCCGGATATAGAAAAATAAGACCAGTATTCGTTATTGTCAAATAGAGGCCGGGAGGGTAATTCCTCTCGGTCTTTTTTCTTTCGGAGGGTTAATAAATGGGCAGGTTAAGAACGATCACTGAAGCACATAAATATCTGAAAGAGCAGGATCCGGGTACGTCCGTCACACCGTTTTTTCTGAGGTCACTAGTCTATGATGGGGCAATCTCGCACATCAAGGCGGGTAAGAAATTTCTGATCGATATCGACTCGCTGGAAGAGCAGTTGAGCGCCAGGCTGGTAGTCATTGAATCGCCGGAAACGCCTGCAATCAGGGGCATGCGGCCTGTATCCATCAAGAAGAAATGAGTTGATAAACACCCTGTTCAGAGGTAATATGGCACACAACAAGGGAGGTCAGGCACATGGCAACTATTACAAAACGGGATAATTCATACCATATCATGGTCAGTTGTGGTTACAATAGCCGTAATCGTCAGATCAGGAAATGCATGACCTGGAACCCAGATCCGGGTATGACCAATAGGCAGATAGAAAAGGCGGTCCGAGAGGCCGCTGTTTTATTTGAGAACAAGGTGCGGTTGGGAAACGTGGCACAGACCGGAGCAACCTTCGCTGATTTTGTCGAACGATGGCTTGATGAGTACGCCGAGAAACAACTGGCACCAAAGACCATCTGGCGGTATAAGCAATTCATGGAAAGGATCCTGCCGGCAATCGGGCATATTCGGCTGGATAAACTTCAGCCCATCCACCTGATCGAGTTTTATAATAATCTGGCTGATGACGGAGTTAGGAACAGCGATACGTGGGTTATTCGGCCTGCATTACTGGAAAAATTCAAAGTAAAAAATGTATCGGTTTCTGTTTTTGCTAAAAAGGCGAAAATCGGTGAAACCACGTTGCGATCGATCCTTGACGGCAATCCATGCAAACGCTACATTGCCGAGCGCATGTGTGATGCCATGGGCGTCACGATGACGCGAGGTTTCAAAGAATCTGAAACAAGAACGAACCTTTCAAGGAGGACTGTTCAACACTATCACCGGCTGGTGTCGTCAATCCTCAGCACAGCCGTTATCTGGCAGATCATCCCGGATAATCCAGCCAAGCGAGTGAAACCGCCGAAAGCGCCCAGACAGGAAGCAAAATATCTGGATGAACAGCAGGTGGCAGTTTTGTTTGAACGCCTAAAAGAAGAGCCGATCAAGTATCAGGTGATTGTGAAGCTCCTGATCTACAGCGGTATGCGCAGGGGCGAGCTTTGTGGGCTTGAGTGGAAGGACATTAACTGGCAAAAGCAGACAATCTCCATTCGACGGTCGTCACAGTACCTGCCTGACAAGGGTGTGTTCACCAAGGACACCAAAACCGAGACATCTGACCGGACAATACGCTTGCCTGCTGAGGTATTTGACATGCTGAAAAACTATCGTGCGTGGCAGAACGAGGAACGGTTGAAGCTAGGTCAGTGCTGGCATGAGCGTGACCGGTTGTTTACGACCTTTGACGGTTCACCCATCTTCCCTGAAACGATCACCAGCTGGTTTCGTGATTTTATTCGGAAGACAGACCTGCCGTATGTGTCGATCCACTCATTGAGGCATACAAACATCACGCTGCTGATCATGGCTGGGGTTCCGCTGCAGACGGTGGCCAAACGCGCAGGGCATTCCAGTACAGTCACTACCAGCATGATTTACTCGCACGCGATCCAGTCGGTTGACGAGATGGCGAGCGATGCGTTGGCGGATATCTTGAAGCCTAAAAGAGTTGGGGTTGGTGGATGAAATTTCTGTTCTTCACTATCTTGGCAAAATAGTTCTTGCGCATGTTTGTTCTGTTCATATAAAACTATATTAACACGTGTAAACGATAACTACCAAGAGCGTAATCCTGAGAATTTGATACACGTTTTGCGAACCTTGAAAATGGCATATAAATCAAGCCTCATCGGGATTTGAAGCAAAAGTGCTAGTTTCACATAGCCTTAAAAATAAACATCGGTAGTCCTTTTAACACGAGCGTCAAGTTATCTGCAATTATACCGTGTTTCCGGCTCTCTCACCTGTTCATTCATGTGTTTCGCAAACAGGGTGAAGTAAAAGTTCCCATGAAAATTCTCTACAGCCCGTTTCGAATCAACTTGATGATTTCGCAGGTTTTATCCTCAGCTTGTGGAACAATACCGAACTTTGCAATACTATCAGGCAGCAGCCCTTGATACCTGACCACACGAACAGGGACACCTGCTGACGCGAGTTGTGACGCGTAAAATTCCCCGTGCGGTCTCATCCGGTCAAATTCTGCCGTGATGATCAAGGCAGGCGGCAATCCCCTGAAATCACGCGCTAAAATCGGTGATGCCCGAAAATCATCAGCTTGACTAAGGTTTTCAAGATAATTTGCAATCATCTCAGAATCTGTGGGTTCATTTGCCGGATTCGGTGGACGATGAAAACACGTTTCTTTTTCGGATGCGATTTTGAAGCAAACATCATCTATAAAAAATTCAGGGTAGCCATTTTGTTGTAAGAGTAAAACCGGAACCAGGAGCACCTGGCTGGCGATCATGGGGATCTTTTCATCTCTGGCCAGCAACGCCATGACCGCAGCCAGATTGCCGCCGGCGCTGCCGCCGCCGACAGTTATGCGCGTGGCATCGATACCCAGGTTTTCGGAATTAGTGTAGATGTGCTTGAGCGCAGCATAGCACTCCTCCACGGCTGCGGGAAAACGGGCTTGCGGCGACAGCGAATACTCGAGATCAAAAACGACCGCACCGGCCTGTTCCGCAAGGGTTCTCAGTGCGTCGCTGTCTTTTGTCGCATGGCCGGCAGACCAGCCGCCGCCATGAATATTCACATAGGCTGGTTTTTTTGTTTGATGATCGGGCACTTCAATTTTCCAATAGCGGACCTTGATGTTGTTTTTTTCAAACGATGTCCAGGTTGCCTTGAGAGATTTCCGAAAAACGCGTTTTTCAAGACCCGTTTTTAGCGATTCAAGCACCCAGGGATCCAGATAGCCTTCGGCAAGGCCGGCCGGACTTCTTTTGACATTTACAGGAACGCCATAGGATACGACAGAGGACGCATCGTTGGCCAGGCGTGCCAGATCTTCTTTGGTGTAGGCTCTCATAAACCCCTCACGTTGTTGATTTCCCGGCGAAGTGTCAGCAGCTGCTCAGATCCGCTGATGATTTCCATCGTCAGGTTAAATTGGCGGGTTTCGCCCGGCGCCAGCCATTCCAGCTCGCCGGCCGCCCGCGAGGCGGACCGGCCACGGACAAAGTTGTTGCTGGGCTCGATGCCAACGACATACTCGCCTTCGCCCATCATTTTCCGTACGATCAGATTTTTCAGCTGAGCTTTGTTAAATCGGATGGCCACACCGAGGTTGAGCGGCGGATTGACCAATGCGGCAAGCGTTTGATTCTGACCAGCGACAGCCAGATCATGGTGAAAGGCCTGTTCCTCAAACCCGGCAGTCGGTGGCTGAAACCGACAGCAGGCAGCCAGGCCAAGTTCAGCTGCCGCATCACGGGGCACCGTCTTGCGCTCAGGCAGCCAGAGTTCGGCAGGCTCATCCAGCAGCGGATAACCCAGATTGAAGTGATAAAGCAGTTGCAGCGCTTCACCTGAAAAGCCAGGTTCTCGACGGTGTCGTCGATCATCAGCCGATTCTCGCCGCAGGGGATGGTGATCTTGCGGCTGAGCACCAGATGCTCGCCAAAAAGCCGGGCTTCGCGCACCTGGCCGGCGATTTCGATAAACGGCCGGTCATCATGCCAGACCACACCGGCCCGTACATCTTCGGCCGGGACATGAGCGATGCGGCCGTGCAGTCCAAAGGACTCACCCTGATCCTCACAGGCCGGGCCGACATTGCGCAGGCCGCAAGTGGTCAGGAATCCGGCCGTGAAGCTGCGCAGAAAATTGGAGCCTTCAGCCTGATAATACTGCGGGGCGACCAGGCCGGCCCGGCTGGTGTAACTGAGATTATCGCCTCGCCAGGCGAGGCTGGCGATGTCCAGCGCCCGGTCAGCCAGGACGGTTAGGCTGAGGCCGGCGCCGTTGTTGATTTCTAAGGCGCGCATGCCTTTGGCGCTGCCGTTATTGAGGATGATGTCGCGCACGCCGAACAGCTGGGAAAAATCACCGGTATAACGCAAAATATCGCGTTTTGTCATGTCTGATTTGAACATATTTTTATTCCTGTCTCACCCTAAGATGCGTCAAGAATCACCCGGGTGATTCTTGAGCACGTTTCAGCAAATTTGCCCTTCTGGTTTGTCAACTAAAGTAATTTCAACATTTCCCAATTGTTTGACTTCAAAGTTGTTTTGCTTGAACAGCTCATAATCGAAGTCATTCAGTTCATCTATGGCCAGCTTGTGGAATTCATAAAAATTTGGCCAGTACTCGTAACCACTTCCTAAATCATTGTAAAGAAAAGCATCGGCAATTTCTTTCCCCATTTGCGGGGCAACGTAGAAAGCACCCATCGCCAAGACGTTGACGCCATTACCGGTTATGGCCCGACGCGCGGCCGGCACACTCTCAACCACCCCGGCATGCACTCCGGGGCATTTGCTTGCGGCGATGTGGATGCCCATGCCCGTCCCGCAGAATAACAGAGCCCGGTCGAATTCGTGCTCCGAAATACGGGCGCCGACTTTTAAGCCAATACGATGAAACATTTCTGGTTCTTTTTCGTCGGCGGATTGGACTCCGATGTCGGTGATCTTCCATCCTTTGCCGCGTAAATAGCCGACAACCGCTTCCTTGAGCGGAAAGCCGGCAAAATCAGCGCCGACGACCAGGAATTTTTCCTTGTAACTCTTCATCTCAGCCTCCTGATTGAATGGGGTAATAATTGCTTTCGAAAGTGTATTGCCCTGATTGTAATTCGAGAACAACATGACCGCTTTCCAGGCTCACTTTTTCAATACCTTGCGAATAGCCTGCCCGCAGGCCATTCTGCCAAAGGGGGATGCCATTTTCCCTGAGTTCATGGCACGCCTTGCCGTCAAACGGAATGAAAACGCGGGCGGTGCTGTTCCAGGGAATCTCAATTTGATATTCGATCCACCGGTCCTTTTTGGCCCATCGGGAAACAACAGTCCCCCCAGGCGTATTCAGCTTCGTTTTAACAAATTCCAGGCCAGCCGGGAGATGAGGTTTGATGGCCATTTTTTGAAACCCGGGGCCTTCTTCGTCGGTTTGAATCCCGCCGAGGTATTTGTAGAGCCAGGCATCCACACTGCCAAACATCGGGTGATTATGCGAGTTCATCCCTGAACCAACGCGATGTTCCCACCGTTCCCAAATGGTTGTTGCACCTTTCGATATCATATAGCCCCAGCTGGGATAGGTTGTCTGGGTGACCAGCCTGAAGGCTATGTCTTCCCGGCCATAGTCAGTCAGAACTTCGATCAAGTACTTGGTGCCGATGTTGCCTGTCGTTAAATGGCAATCGTGCTTCTCCAGAATGTCGTCGACCAGGTTGTGCAGGACGCCGGCCTGATACTCAGGCGGTACAATGCCGAGATAAAGGGCGAAGGCGTTTGCTGTCTGGCTGCCCCTGGCATAGGTCATCCTAGCTTGATCGAGATATCTGGCATTCATGGCTGCTTTGATTTTCTCGGATAGAGACCCGTATTCCCTGGCGTCTTTAGGTTTACCGAGCACGCCCGCAATTTTTGACAGGAGTCGTGCATTATAAAAGTAAAATCCGGTCGAGATGTAGTCTCCTGGCGTCTGGGCGGACACGGCTGCCGACCCCAGGCTGCCTGCCTCTGTCTGGCTGGCCGGCGCTGCCCAGTCTCCATAAAAACTATACCCGACGATGCAGTCGTCGCTTTGCTCCCCCAGATAGTCTACCCACCGCTTCAGGCCGTCATAGTGCTTTTCCAGCACCCGGCTGTCGCCATAGTGGAGGTAGATCAGCCAGGGAACGATCAGGTAGCTGCTGCTGACCGGATCTGCCGGCCGTGCCCCCCGTGCCCTGAATGGAGATACGAGGGATAAAACCATCGGCGCCGTATCCGCAATAGCACCCGTTTCAATGCCCTGGGTATCGGCAATATCATCGACCCATTTCGCATACAGCTTGGCCAGGTTGAAGTTGAATACAGCCTGCTCAGACCTCACCGTCATGTCATTCAGCCAGGCCATACGTTCGTCACGCTGCGGGCAATCCGTCGGCAAGCCATGGAGATTGTTTGATTCTGTTCGCACAATATTTTGATGAATCTGGTTGACCAGGTCATTGCTGCACCGGAATTCACCGGCTGGTGCGACCGAGGACCTGACCACACGCCCGGTAACACTGTCAGCGTCCGGCACCTCCCGGAGGCCCTCAACCTGGACATATCTGAATCCGTGGTACGTAAACCGGGGTTCATAGGTTTCATTGCCGCCGCCCTTGGTGATATAGATATCCACGGCTTTTGCCCCACCGAGATTATCTTGATTGACAGTGCCATCTTCAGACAGAACTTCGGCATATTTTATAGAAACTTTGGTTTTGCAATCTTCGCGAATCCTCAGTTTTACCCAGCCGGCAATATTTTGCCCGATGTCAAACAGATAAACGCCCTCTTTGGGATGGGTCAAGCTGACCGGCGCCAGGTCAGCGATCACCTTGATCGGCTCAAGGGTCTGGGGAACGAGTTTTCCGCCTGGCCCTTCCATGATGATCGGTTGACGCCAAATTCCCGGAATATCCGTGTCCAGCTTCAAAGTGTCCCAACCGGGTACCTCAAGCGATGCATCATAGATTTCGCCATCGTAGATGTCATTCCAGGTCATCGGTCCTTTTGCTGTCAGCCACCCCGATGTCCTGTCACTGACGATCATCTCGCCGGATCCATCCTCGTATTCGATGTGCATCTGGAAGATCACTTGCGGGCGGCCAAACCAACCCATGCCCAGAACAATGCCGACGACATGGTCGCCGATGTTCAAATCAGCACTGACATCGTAGGCCACATACAGCACCTGCCTGGAATAATCAGTCCAAGCCGGATCCAGGACATGATCGCCAATTTTTTTCCCGTTGAGCCGAAGCTCATAGTAGCCAATCCCACTGATATAAATGCGTGCCTTTTTGACTTTCTTGTCAACAGTAAACGGCCTTCTGAACAGATGGGAGCACTTGTCTGCCCTGGCGGGCAAACCGATCCAGCTTCCCTTCCAGTCTTCCCTTCCGCGAAGACCCGTTTCAAAAAAAGCCGGTTCACTGAAGGGGCTCATTCTGCCCCGCTCATCCCAAATACGCACTTTCCAGTAATAAGTTTGCATGACCTCCAATGCATGGCCGGCATAAATGATCTGAATGGATTGACCCCGTTCAACTTTGCCCGTATCCCAAACATTCCCCACATCGTTCATGAGTTTTTCTGCATCGTTTGAAACAAGAATCTGATAGGCAGTCTGGAACTGGCCTCGCTGGTGACCTGGAAATTTCCATGAAAATGCAGGGCATGGCGTGCCAAGGGCCAGGGGATTTTTTGCGTATTCGCACGTTGTATCGTACGGTTTTAAAGCCAATTCAGCCTTGATGCTGTTTTCGTCAGGCGTGGTTGTCATGGGTGCTGCCCGTCCTTTCCAAAGACGAAAAAGCCGGCCGCCTGATCACGCTTGTCAAAACGCCGACAACAATGGCGGCGAGGCCAAGCGCGCTGACTGCTGATATCCTTTCACCCGTGACAAGAAAAACCCAAAAAGGATTCAGGATCGGTTCGATGAGTGCAATCATCAGGGCTTGAGGCGGTTTGACTTGTTTTAAAGCGCTGCTGTACAAAGAATATGAAAGGGCAGTAATCAAGAGTCCGGCCAGGACCAGCAGCCAGATGTCAGGATTCAGCCTGGGGACGGGCCGGAAGTTGAAAGGCAGAATAACCAGGGCCAGGGATGCCGCAGATAAATTGCATATTGAGGCAACACCGACAGGTGATCCGGTTTTCAGTTTGTTCAGGCTGACAGTATAAATGGCAAAAAAAACACCGCATAAAAATGAAAACAGCAGGCCGGGCAGCGCGACATTGGCCAGGGCATCCGCGACTAAGAAAATGACGCCGGCCAGCACAAAGATCATCGGCAGCGGGTCTTGCTTCATTCGTCCGCGATGAACGATGAGTTGCCACAAAAAGATGTATAAAGGCGATGCATATTGCATCGCTACAGCTAATGCGGCATTGGCCAGCATCGTGCCGGCCGCAAAGGCCCCGATAAATGCGGAAAAGCTCACACAGGCCACAATCAGCCAGCGGACCGGCGTGATTTTTTCTCCTCTGATGACAAAGGGCAACAACACAAGTCCGCCGGCCAGCGACCGGATCAAAACAGCCCATGGTATTGCCACCTGAACTGATCTCAACACGACACCGGTCAGGCTCCACAGCAAGGTTGCCATGGCGATTGACGCCAGACTTCGGCTGTGTCTGCTGGTGCTGCTTAAGCTGTTGCCTTTAAGCCCTGGCGAGCTGGATGGCCAAGTCATAAGCGAACTCCAATTCTTCGATCGAGCACGAATTCTGCGCAAAATGAGAGGTGCAGAAAATCCAGCGCTGACCTTTGAGCAGGGCGAAGACTCGCTCGATATTTTCTTTGAGTGAAGCGAGATCATTGAATCCCAGTGTTGTCTGCACACACAATCCGCCGAGAATCGTAAACTTGTCAGCGTACTGGTTCAGGTAGGTGCTGTAGGACATGCCGGCAGATTCCTGCCAGGGATGTACGACATCATAGCCAATTTTGATGATCTGGTCTACCGCCTCATTGATGTTGCCGTCGCAATGCAGGCTCAGGAATTTGCCTGCTTTTTTGACACGTTCTGCCATTTGCATGTGGTAGGGTACAATGAGGTCCTGCAGCATCGGCTTGCTGAACAAGAGGCTGTTCTGCGAGCCCCAGTCGTCAGAAACGTGGATCATGTCCACCCCCAGTTCGATCATGTTTTCATTGAACTGGATGTTCCATGCGGTTTGGCGACGGTAAAGTTCTGTCATTTCATCCGGCGACAAAGCCATGGCTATCATGTGGTTCTCAATGCCCAACGGTTCGTTCAAGGCTTCGAATATGCCGTTTGACTGGACATAACAAAAGCGCTCGCGGTCTTTCCGGTAGAAGTTGAGCTGTTCGATGATTTTTTGGTAGTCAGCCATCCGGTCGACAGGGTTCAACGGGATATCCAGCAGGATTTCCGGCGTTATTTCAACGCCGCTCGTTTTCAGGCTTTCGATCGCATTCATGTCGTAGCATTTCGGGCCGCCGAAGAGATGGGCCAAATCAAATTCGTACTTGTCCTCGAATGCCGTAAAACTCTTGTAAGGGCTGGCCTGCCAGTCCAGGTTCCAGGCAATCCACCCATAAACCGGGGTTCGATCCGGTTTTTCGCCGCAAATGGTTCTGGACACCAGCTCGTACGGCTTCATACTTCATCACCGCCGCCGTTGATGGCTAACCTGACCAGGTCGGGATTCTCGGCAAAGTGTTTGAGCATAACCATGTCCTCGGTTGTCGAAAGGTTGGTTATTTGAACGCCGGCACCAGCTGCATCTTCACTGACAAAAAACTCGTCGCTGGTCAGTTCGCCATATCGGATGAGTGTCGGCGATGACATGTCCCAGGCGCCAAAACGGCCATTGCCTTGCAGGCAGATCACACCGTAGGCTGCGCTGTCTTTGATCCGCACAGTCCTGCCGGGCAGCACCCTCAGCCGTTTGGCGCTGACTTCCCGGCACTTGTAGCAGATCCAGTCTTCATGATAACCGTCAACTTCAGTTTGTTCAGCGGGTTTGACCGGCAAGGGAGCCATAAAGCGGTTGGCATGAAAATCAGGGTCTTTGT
>DMJC01000071.1 GCA_003451915.1 Clostridiales bacterium | reverse complement strand
TGAGTAAAAGACATAGCCACATAATGTTTTACAAATTATGCTTTAATCAGGCGAAATGATGGTAAAATGTAAGAGTCCTGGCTATTATATCAGCAAAATCTGCGTATAAGGGAGTCCGTTCAATGAAAAGCAAAAACTATCCGCTTTATGAAACAACAGTATTTGAGAATTTCCGGATCATGGTGGAAAATGTTGCAGCAAAATATCCTGATCGTACTGCCGTAGCCTTTAAAAAGAATCCGCAGGATAAAACTGTCACCGAGATGACCTATCGGCAGACCCGTGACCGGGTCCGCGACCTGGGCACCGGCTTGATTGCACTCGGCTGCCTTGATCAGCACATTGCCCTGATCAGCGAGGCGACCTATGACTGGATTTGCCTTTATTTCGCCTTGATGGCCATCGGTGCCGTGGTCGTTCCCATCGATCGCGACCTGCCGGCTGATGATATCGAGAGCATCCTGAACACAGCCGAATGTCAGGCCATCTGTTATAATCCTTCAATTGAAAATAAAATTAACTCGATTCGCGCTCATGTGCCAACGATCAGCCGCCTGATCGTCATGGGTGAATCTCGGCTGCAGGATGCGCTGCCCGTTGACGACATTGTCGCTGATGGTTCCGCACGCTGGGCAGCAGGTGATACGGCCTATTATGATTACCCGATCGATCGTGAAAGAATGGCCACGATCGTCTTCACCTCTGGAACAACCGGCAAGGGTAAAGGTGTCATGCTATCCCAGAAAAACATTGTGCTCGACATGACCAATGGCATGTATAATTTCGCGATCACGCCTAAAACGATCAATTTTCTGCCGCCCCATCACACATTTTGCTCAACGGTCATCTTTGTCGGACACTATTCGCAAGGTTCAACCATCTATCTCTCCAGCGGTCTGCGCTACATAGCCGCCGAAATCAAAGAACAACAGCCAACCCACCTTGTTCTCGTTCCGCTCTTCCTGGAAAAACTGACTGCCAAAATCTGGGCTGGAGCTGAAGAAAGCGGCAAGGCCGGCCTCTTGCGGACAATGATCAAAGTCAGCAATGTCTTGCGCAAAGTCGGCATCGATCTCCGGCGCAAGCTTTTCAAGAGTGTTCTCGATCAGCTCGGCGGCAAGCTGGAAATGGTCATCTGCGGCGGCGCCGCCCTTAAGCAGGAGATCATCGACACCTTTGACGGGATCGGTGTCACGGTGCTCAACGGTTACGGCATCACCGAATGCGCGCCGCTTGTTTCCTGCAACCGCAACAAGTATCAGAAAAAGAACAGCGTCGGCTGTCCGATCATTGATGAACAGGTCAAAATCAAGGATCCTGACGAAAATGGCGAGGGTGAGATCTGCGTCAAAGGCCCCAACGTCATGTTGGGATATTACAAAGATCCCGAAGCAACCGCAGATGCTTTCGATGAAGAGGGCTTTTTCCGGACCGGCGACTTTGGCAAGCTCGATGAAGAGGGCTGGTTGTATATCACCGGCCGGCTGAAAAATCTGATCATCCTCAGTAACGGCAAAAATGTCTACCCGGAAGAAATCGAAGCTAAAATCTCCGAAATTCCCGGGGTTGAAGAAGTTGTCGTTTACGCCGGAGAGAGCCGCTCACAGAAAAGCAAGGAAGTCATTGTCGCCGAAATCTTCCCCAACAGCGATACGCTGAAGAACATCGGGGTGACCGATGCCCAAAGCTATTTTGACCAGGAAGTGCGCAAAATAAACACCCGCATGGTTTCCTACAAGGCCGTTAATCTCGTTCGTCTGCGCGACGAAGAGTTTGCTAAAAACACATCAAAGAAGATTGTCCGCTTCAGCATTGACAAAAGTATCGACTGATGTCAGCGGATCCGCGTTAAACAGCAGAAAAATAAAACTAAACATCTGCTGCCATACGCGACTTGATCAAATCTCTCAGCCGGCTCCCAAAGTGAATATCATCAGCCGATTGCCGTGCTTTGGGCCGTTGGAAGCGTTCACCTGCTTTGCGGGCGCGGGCAGCCAGATGTCTTTCAGCCAGCAGCGCATCAATATTATGCTCTGTATAGAGCATCCCACCCGGATGCATCGCAGCGGCACCCCGGCTCAAGGCCAGCGCAGCCAGGCCATAATCCTGCGTGATGACAATGTCGCCGGCAGCCAGCTGGTTGACCAGTGCCAGATCAACTGCGTCGCGGCCTTGGCCGATCTGCCTGACCTCACCATAATCAGGATTCAGCTCATGGCTGTCATCCGTATAAAAAACCAGGCCAAGATTATGAAACCTCGCCTGACTCTCGATATTTCGCCGTACACCGACCGGGCAGGCATCAGCATCCACGCGGATTGTCAATCGCTGCGAACCGATGGTTTTCTCATCATTGTGGGGATCGATCATCGTGCATTCCCTCGCCATCTCTGCTTCTGATTCCATGATATAATAATTGCGAGCCATTTGCACGTTAAGATCTGGAGGATTTACCATGACTTCTGCTTCCGGGAAACCTGCCAGCCGCCGCCTGAAGCTGGAAACCCTGTATAATGTGCGTGATCTCGGCGGTTATCCGGCACTAGACGGTAAAATCACAGCCTTCGGCAAGTTTTTACGTGCCGATGCTCCTTTT
>DMJC01000098.1 GCA_003451915.1 Clostridiales bacterium | reverse complement strand
AATATGGATCATAGCGAATGCTCTTATCGGGTTCGACAGTTATCGCGACACCGTCAGCCGGCTGACCATCAGCTGAAACTGTTCCGCTGCTGCCATCAGAAGATCCTTCACTGGAAACTGGCTCAGAGCCAGGAGTGACATCAGTTACAACAGGTTCTTCCGGTTTGGTCGGCTCATCCGGTGTAACAGGCGGGACTTCTGTTTCAGCTGGATCTTCTGATCTGGTCGGCTCTTCGGGATTAACTGTTTCTGTCGGTACCTCAACTTGAATCTGTTCGGAGATATAGCCGGCGACAATCAAAATCAGGCGCTGGCTTTCAATGTCCAGATACATCATCATCGGGTTTTCACCGCGGCTGATATTGCCATTTTGTTCATTCATGCTAAAGGCCGTGCTGGACAACACTTTCATGTTGGCCGGATCACGGACATCAACGATATAAAGCCGGTTATTGGCAATCAGGTAAAGATATTCCCCATCCGTCTTAAGGATATCGGCTTCGTCAACGCCCTCAATCTGCAGGTTAGTCTTCGAATAATCATTACTCTGGCTTTCTGCATCAGGTGCACCGGTTGCAGCCGTTTTTATACCGCCAACGACAGCATAATCGCGGTAACTGTAGCGCGGTCCATTCTGAGCCTTTAAGTAGATTTTGATCAGATCGGCATAGCTGGCACCGATTTTAAGACTGCTGTCAGAGCCAGGAACAAAGATGTCCTGTCCGTTCAGTGAAGGTGATGTCGGCAGAAATGGCCCGCTGCAAGCCGTCAACAACAGAGTCAGGGCTAAAATAGCAATCAGAAATTTTTTCATATAAATCCCTCCAATGCCTTCAAAAGCTGTGTCACATAAGCTTCTGGTCATTAGACGGAAGGACTGGCAGAATTGTTCCCGCCCGATCAGACTCTCAGTTCGCTGCTGATGACTTCTTCGGCTTTCTCTTGAGCCAGCAGCGAATCAACATATTCGCTCAGATACTCCTCGACCTGTTGGGGTGAACGGCCAATATAAAGGCTGGCATCGAGCAGTTGATCCAGATCAGCCTGATCCATACCGAAGGCGGGGTCAGCGGCTATCCGGCTCAGCAGATCATTGGCTGCCCCCTCTTGTTTGACGCGCCGGCCGGCATCCATGCTATGCTGCCGGATACGTTCATGTAAGTCCTGGCGGTCACCGCCACGCTTGACAGCAGCCATCAAGATGTTTTCTGTCGCCATAAAAGGCAGTTCATCAGCGAGATGCCGACGGATAACCTCGGGATAAACCACCAGGCCGGCAGTGATATTTTCATAAAGCATGAGGACAGCATCTGTTGCTAAAAATGCCTCTGGCACAGCGATCCGCTTGTTGGCCGAGTCATCAAGCGTGCGTTCGAACCATTGCCCGGCAGCTGTAAAAGCAGGATTGGCTGCAGCTGCCAGCACATAGCGGGCAAGCGATGCGATACGTTCACTGCGCATCGGATTGCGTTTGTAAGCCATGGCTGACGAACCGATCTGCCCTTTTTCGAAGGGTTCTTCGATTTCTTTAAGATGCTGGAGCAGCCGGATATCATTACTGAATTTGTGCGCGCTCTGAGCAATGCCGGCCAGGACATTAAGCACCCGGCTGTCAACCTTGCGCGAATAAGTCTGTCCAGAAACAGGATAGACCTTATTAAAGCCCATTTTAACAGCAATACGCCGATCGAGTTCTTTGACTTTTTCATGGTCGCCATCAAAAAGGTTGAGAAAGCTTGCCTGCGTACCGGTGGTGCCTTTGCTGCCTAAAAAACCAAGACTTTCCAGACAGAAATCCAAATCAGCCAGATCCATCATCAGATCCTGGATCCAGAGTGTGGCCCGTTTGCCGACCGTGACAGGCTGTGCAGCTTGAAAATGAGTAAAACCGAGGGTTGGCAGATCTTTCCAGGTCCGGGCAAAAACAGACAACTGACGGATTGTACCGACCAGGCGGCGCCGAATCAGCTCCAGGCCATCGGCCATCAAGATCAAATCGGTATTATCGCCGACATAGCAAGAAGTCGCCCCTAAATGAATGATCCCTTTGGCAGCTGGACATTGTTCACCATAGGCGTGAACATGCGCCATGACATCATGACGAACAACCGCTTCTTCACGCGCTGCCACGTCATAGTTGATGACATCAGCATTCGATTTTAATTCAGCGATCTGTTCATCGGTGATCGGCAGGCCAAGCTCCTGCTCTGTTTCAGCCAGGGCTATCCAAAGCCGTCGCCAGGTTCTGAATTTGCGGTCTGGTGAAAACAGGCGCTGCATGGCCTCACTGGCATAACGGCTGTTCAGGGGACTCTCATAGAAATCTTTCATGTCGGGCTCAACTCCTCAATTTACGCAACGCAGCGATCTTGATACAGGTGCACAGCACCTCGAGAGCTGGCTGCAATTCAGAAAGCGGCGGAAAAGATGGTGCCAGGCGGATATTGGTGTTTTGCGGATCTTTGCCATGGGGATAAGGATTGCCGGCAGGTGTCAGTTCGACGCCGCAAGCCTTGGCCAGGTGAACAACTTCTGATGCGGTTCCCGGCAGCACTGACAAACTGACAAAATACCCGCCTTTCGGATTCTTCCAGGTACAAATGTCAGTATCAGCGAGTTCGCGGGTCAACACTTCATGAACCAGCGCAAATTTCGGCCGTAAAATCTCAGCATGGCGGGCCATCAGGGCCATCACGCCAGCTTTATCCTTGAGGAAACGGCAATGACGGAGCTGGTTGACCTTATCCGGGCCGATGGTCTGAATCGACATATGCTTGTGGATAAAAGCCAGATTGGCAGTGCTGGATGCGACACAGGCCATACCGGCACCTGCCCAGGTGATCTTGGATGTTGAAGCAAATTCGAAAACACGGTCCGGATGCCCGGCATCAGCGCAAAGTTGCAGGATATCCGGGGTTGCTTCTCCATCGTTGGGGTCCAGATGATGGACCACATAGGCATTATCCCACATGATGCGGAAATCATCAGCTGCCGTTTCCATGGCAGCCAGACGGCGGCAGGTGGCTTCAGAGCAGGTTACACCTTCCGGGTTGCTATAGACCGGCACAATCCAAATGCCCTTAATCAGCGGATCCGAGGCGACCAGGCCTTCCACTGCGTCCATATCCGGACCCTCAGCTGTCATCGGTACGGGAATCATGTCAAAACCGAGTTCCTGGGTGACAAAGAAATGACGATCGTATCCCGGTACAGGACAAATAAAGCGGACTTTTTCCAGCTTTGACCATGGCTTCTCACCACCCGGAAGTGTAAAAAACATCGCCTTGATCAAAGTGTCATACATGATATTCAAACTCGAATTCCCCTGCACTGAAATATGTCCGATATTGGTATTTAAAAGTTCAGCAAAAAGGCTGCGGGCTTCGGGTAAACCATCCAGGCCGCCGTAATTGCGGCAGTCAGTACCGTCGGATGCTTTGAAATCCTGCTCGCCCAGGCAGGTCATCAGGCCAGCTGACAGCGCCAGCTGTTCGGGACAAGGTTTGCCGCGGGTCATATTCAGTTTCAGTTTTTGTTCGGAAAATGCTTGATATCGTTCAGTCAAAGCCTGTAATTCGCGATCGGATTGTTCGGTCGTAAATTCCAAATATGACGGCATGTTTTATCCTCCTTGCACAGCGGCAACGTTTGATGATTTATTATAGACTAGAGTTTCGATTTGGACAAGTCATCAATCTGCCTGTTTTAAGCACTTTTAAAGCCATTCAATCGGCAAAATCGATAATTCGCTGATTTTTCCGTTTGAATCCATTTGAACCAGTGCTGCAAGAAATGAGACATCTCTATTCATCAAGCCTTTTTCTTTCAGGTAACACCACGCAGTGCGCCGCATTTTTTCTAATTTATGACAAGTAATCGCCTGGGGCAATCCGCCGTATTCTTCTGATCTGCTGCGCGCTTTAACTTCAATAATATAAACATGGCCATCCCGCTGCGCAATCAAATCAAGTTCACCCAAACGATGAACCTGATAATTTTGATCACAGATCTGATAACCTTGTTGTGTCAGAAAGCCGGCAACTGCTGCTTCAGCCAGGCGGCCGCGTTCAGCTGTCATTTCCTTGCCGTTCATTGATCACCTGGCAAAAAGCTCAGCTGGCGTGAGTCCTGATTTCTTTCGTTTGTGTCACTGGTTGAATTCAGAACCGATTTTAGGAAGGTCAGCCGATGAATCGGACAAGGTCCGTATTTTGCCAATGCTTCATAATGCATCGGGGTACCATAACCTTTATGCTGGGCAAATCCATATTCTGGGTAGAGCACATCATATTCATCCATCAACCGGTCACGTGTGACCTTGGCCAGAATGGATGCAGCAGCGATCGACACGGACAGGCCGTCACCACGGATAATCGGCCAGACGGGCTGATCAACGCCTGTCAGTTTGACCGCATCAATCAACAGCAGCCCTGGCTTGACCGGCAATTCCATGATCGCCTGCCGCATTGCCTGACAGGTTGCCTGCAGAATGTTGATACTATCGATGACAGCATGATCAGCAAGACCGATCTGCCAGGCTGCGGCATTTTCGAGAATCAGGCTGAACAGCCGATTTCGGCTGGACGGGGTTAATTTCTTTGAATCATTGAGCCCGTAAATCGGTTTTGCAGGATCCAAAATGCAGGCTGCAGCTACAACAGGTCCTGCCAGTGGTCCGCGCCCTGCCTCATCGACACCAGCCAGAAGCATGTAGCCCTGTTGCCAGGCTAATCGTTCATAGGCCAGCATTTCTTCGAATTTATTCTGATCTTTGCGGCTTTTGTCAGTCATTCAGTGTCCCCCCAAGTCTATTACCGTGCAGATCAATCCAAAGGCGGTACTTCCAGGCTTATTCGTCCAATCTTGCCGCCGCGCAGTTCATCAAGAAATAATGTGGCAAATCGCATGGTGTCGACTCTTCCGCCTGGTAAAAGGCATCCGCGCCGTCTGCCAGCTTGCTCGAGCAGATCCGGACCGCTGCTGCCCAAATCGTCCAACTTAAAGCGTTCGCGCAGCAAGTCGGGATATTCATGAGCAAGCATCAACATGGCATCTGCAGTGATCTCCTCAACTGGCAACAATTCGTCGCGGATGGCACCCGTTGCGGCAAGATTTAATTTGGAACGTTCATCACCCAGTCTTGGCCAGAGCACACCTGGTGAATCAAGCAGTTCCAATTGACCGCCAGATTTGATCCAGCTCAGCTGACGTGTAATCCCTGGCTTGTCAGCGGTCTTGGCGATCTTGCGGCCACAGAGCCCATTGATCAGTGAAGATTTTCCGGTATTAGGTATACCGGCGACCAGAACCCGTACTGGCCGAAACAGCCGGCCCTTGGCTATCGCCCGTTCGGTCTTGTACTGCGTGATGGCCAGACAGGTCTTGATGATTTCCTGAAGACCTGTTCTCCGGATACTGTCAGCTGCAATGGCAATTATTCCTTGCTGGCGGTACCAGGTAATCCAGCGGCCAGTAGCTGCCGGGTCTGCCAAGTCGGCCTTGTTTAAAACCAAGATGAGCGGTTTCTGCCCCAGCAGACGGTGCAGTTCAGGATTACGGCTGCTTTCCGGAATTCTGGCATCGCAGGTTTCGATAACCAGATCTACCATTTTCAGATGTTCCTTTAATTCGCGCAGGGTCTTGGCCATGTGGCCGGGAAACCAGTTGACGTCCAATGAGCACTCTCCTGTCTTTCAATGTCCAACAGTGTCATTATAACTAAAAACAAGCACAGATTGAAATAGGCTAATGAAAAAAGAGCATGCGGTTGAATCCGGAATGCTCTTTTTATCACTCATTTTGCGTTTTTCATTTCTTGCGAGCGAGTTTCTCTTTGATTTTTGCCGATTTACCAACACGATCTCGCAGATAATACAGTTTGGCTCTGCGAACCAGACCTTTTCTCACAATCTCGATCTTGTCGATCTTCGGTGAATGGACGGGCAAAATGCGCTCGACACCGACGCCATATGACAGACGACGGACATTGATGGTTTCGCTCAGGCCGCCACCCTTGCGGGCAATGAC
>DMJC01000305.1 GCA_003451915.1 Clostridiales bacterium | reverse complement strand
GGGTAACAATCTGCCGGTTCTTGTCTGGATTCACGGCGGCGGTTTTATGACCGGCACGGCCAGCGATCTCCTCTATCAGGGAGATCAGTTCGCGCGAGGCGGCGTCATATTCGTCAGTATCGAATACAGACTCAATGTTCTGGGCGTTTTTGACTTCAGCACCTTTTCCGGTTGTGAAGATTTTGAAAGTAACTGCGCGTTGTCAGATATGATCGAAGCTCTGAAATGGATTAATCATAACATCAGTGCTTTTGGCGGCGATGCAGGCAATATCACGATCGCCGGGGAAAGCGCCGGCGGTACTGCCGTCGTGACATTGATGGCTGTGCCGCAGGTCAGAGGGCTGTTTCGCAGGGTTATTGCCCAGAGTGCTTTGTGCAACTGTGTCATGACGCCGCAGATGGCCCGCCGAAATTCTGAACTTTTTATCGAGGGGATGGGCTGGTCAGAAAACGATCTGCAAAAGCTTTGCACAGACGATTCGGCATCTTTCTTGCAGGGTGTGGATTATGTCGGCAGAAAACACCAGTACAGGAATCCCGGCATTTTCCTGCCGGGACCTGTGATCGATGACTTGCTGCCCCTGCGGCCGCTCGAAGCCATACGGGCCGGTCATGCATCCGGCATCAGCCTGATCATCGGAACCAACCTGAATGAAGGGACAATGTTTGTCCGGCCTGAAGATACGAACTTCCCCGATAACTGGGAAATGGTGCAGGAGACGTTTACCAAAAACGGAAACACGAAAGGATTTGCAGCGATCAAAAGGTACTACTCAGACGAAAGGCACCTGGCCAGGCACGGTTCCCCCCTGGTTCATTTTGCCACGGACTATGCTTTTGAAATGCCCTCGATCAAGGTTGCTGAAGCTTAAAGTCTGTTTGCTGATGTTTGGATGTACCGTTTCGAATTCCTTTCGGAAAGTGCAAAAGCTAATGGGATGCTGGTTTCACATGCTTTTGAGCTTCCTTGTGTTTTTGCGGTCAAAGACCATCCGTTCAGCAGCCTTTTCTTTGCCGGAGAGCTCGAAGAGACTCAGAATCAAATCATCAGGGATATTCACACCCCTTGGATCAACTTTGTCAAACAGGGTGATCCGGACCCGGAGTCATGGCCTCTATTCAGAGGCGACGTACCACCGGTACGGGTTTTCGACAGGAAAACTTCAATCCAGATGATGGATCGCCGCCAAATGATGATTCTATGGGGAGACATGAGATTTTATGAAGGCTGATTAGACTCGCCAGATAACCTCCTTCTTGTCAAAGGCAGTCATGAAGATTAAACTGTAACTGCAAGTTTACTTTAACCCTAAGTCTTGAAGTAAGCTTTAGATCACAAAGCCTTTTCGTGATTGCCTGGGGAGGTTAATGGCAATGTTTTATACAGTTGGAGAAATGGCCCGGCAGTTGGGCGTCGCGGCATCCACTCTCCGTTATTATGATAAAGAAGGGTTGCTGCCGTACGTTGAGCGTTCGCGGGGCGGCCTTCGCATGTTCAAAGATGAAGACATGTCCTGGCTGAAGACGATTGAGTGTCTGAAAAAAACCGGCATGCCGATCAAAGACATTAAAAGATTCATTGATTGCTGCGTTGAGGGTGATTCGCGGATTGCGGACCGGCTGGCAATCGTCAGTTCGCAGCGTGAAGCAGTGATCAGGCAAATGGCCGAACTGCAGGATATGCTTAAAATGCTTAATTTCAAATGCTGGTATTACGAAACCGCACAGAAGGCCGGTACTTGTTCTATTCATCAGCAGATGACTGCCGATGATGTGCCTGAAGAATTCAGACATTACATCAAGTAATAAATTTGGCTCATATTTGCTTGCGCCGACAGACAAGGAGATGACGACCATGTTGAAACTTCGCTTAGCCCGGATGATTCTGATCGTGCTGATGCTGGTTCTTACTGTGGCCAGCCTGGCTGCACCTGTCATGGCTGAAGGCTCTGCTGTGTATGTGATAGCTGTTGACGGTGAAATCACCCCGGCGATGGCGTCATTCCTGGAACGAAGCCTTGAGCAGGCAGCTGAGGCTGGCGCTGACGGCATACTGATCGAAATCAGCACGCTGGGCGGGCGTGTTGATGCTGCAATCAGCATGCGTGATGCTATTTTTGCTTCGACGGTTCCCGTTGCTGTCTATATCAGTGACCGGGCGATCTCCGCCGGCGCTTTGATTTCAATTGCCGCCGATAAAATCATCATGGCGCCGGGCAGCCATATCGGTGCGGCTGAACCAATACCTAATGATCCCAAATCCGTGGCTTATGTCAGCGGTGAATTTCGGGCTACAGCCGAGCGCACCGGCCGCAATCCGCAGGTTGCGATGGCCATGGCTGACCGGTCGGTGGTGATCGAAGGGCTGGTCGCCGCAGACCAGATTCTCGACATGACAGCCAATGAGGCCGCGGAGCAGGGATATGCTGATTTTCTTGCTGCCAGCCGCAGTGAGGCACTGCAGTTTCTCGGCTGGGCGAAAAGCCCGCAAATCGAAGTTAAGCCCGATTTTCGTTTTCAGATCGCTCAGTTCCTGACCAGTTATGAAGTTGCTTCAATCCTGTTGACCTTGGGTTTGCTGGCCCTGCTGGTCGAATTTTTCACCCCTGGATTTGGTGCCCCGGGTCTCGTCGGCATAATTTGTCTGGTCCTTTATTTCGCCAGCGGTTTTCTCGCAGGCTACACCGAATGGTGGTCCGTGCTGATTTTCCTGGCTGGCCTCGTTCTTCTGCTGATTGAGCTGGCCGTTCCCGGATTCGGCATTTTCGGCATTGCAGGATTCGCAGCGATTGCGGCTGGCGTTATTTTCGCCGCTCCTTCGCCGGCTCTCGGTGCCCGCACCCTGCTGATTGCGCTGGTCGTCCTGATCATCGCCGTACCGGTTTTTCTTAAAGTATTCGGCAAGTCGCGCTTTGTCCGGCGTTTCGTTCTCGCCACGGCCGAAACCAGCGACCGTGGCTATGTCCATGCACCGCCGCAAAATGAACTGGTCGGCCTGAGCGGTAAAACCTTGACCGTCCTCCGGCCGGCCGGCAGCGTGCTGCTCGAAGGCAAGCGCGTCGATGCACTGGCTGAGGGCGAGTTTATCGACAAAGGAGTTATGGTTAAGGTCATTCGTGTTGAAGGAACCAAAGTTGTGGTGGCGGAGGATGGGCGATAACGGCTTTCCCAGGCCATTATTCGATTTCCACATCTGCAGCAGCTAATTCCTCATCTTTAAAATTATATTCTTTGATGAGGTCGGCATATTTTATCATAGGGCTATCTTGTGCCATTTTTTCACGTTGCAATGCTTCATTCAGTAATTGCATGTCTTCCATTTTCTCATCCAATTCGAGGAATTTGTCAATGGAAATCAGAACGCAAATCGGGGCATTGTTCTTTATGACAACTTTAACTCCTTCTTGTTTTACTTCGTCGAAAATTTTACTCGCCTCCCCCTTGTTGAAACGGGAAACTGGCACAACTTGCTTCAGCAAACTCGCGACTGAATCTAAAATCATATGAAATCATCCCTTTCAACAT
>DMJC01000091.1 GCA_003451915.1 Clostridiales bacterium | reverse complement strand
CCCCAGGCGATCGGCTCGTTCAGTCGCGGACCGGACATCAGCAGGAAGCGGATACCTTGTTCGCCGGCCAAAACACGAAAGCGGTTACCGACACCAAAGAGTACAGCGTGCTTCTCTTCAATGGCTTCTGTGCTGGTTGGGTCGAAATAGCCTGAGCCCTGCATGATATAGATGAATAATGTGTGTTCCGGTTCATTATCATAGGTCCACTCATGACCGGCAGCGACTTCGACATCGAAGTATGTCGCTTTAATATATCGGCCCTGGAAGGCTCCCGGGTGGTTGTGGTAATCACCGGCAATGACACGGATGAAACTACCGTCTTCCTCGATCACGGGAACATCAGCTTTTTGTATGTCACCATATTGCGGTGTTGTCATTTTATCTTTGGCCGGCAGGTTGAGCCAGAGCTGNNGTCATCCACTGGCAGTCGCCATCGCGGATGCTGCCCTGGTTGCCCAGACTGTCACCATGCTCAATGTCTCCTTGTACGAGATAAGTGACTGTTTCAATGCCGCGGTGTGGATGCCAGGGAAAGCCTTTGATGTAATCGGCTGGATTAGTCGAGTCAAAAGCGTCCAGCATCAGGAAGGGATCGAAGTCTTGTGTATCACGGTAACCGATCACGCGAACGAGATTAACACCAGCGCCATCGACTGTGCGGTGACCTGTAACAATCTTGCGGACAGGACGTAGTTGAACCATATCATCATCCTCCAAAACTGTAAAAATAGATTGGCTTAGCTTAAGTCTACTCCTGAATCCGGCAGATTTACAAGAAAGCTCTTTATTTTCAGGGCAGCTCTGGTGTATGCTTTAAAACATCTGACAATAGTTGCCTGATAAGGGGAATAATATGCTGGGAGTCATTGTCAACACAGTTGCTGTCATCATCGGCGGCCTGGCCGGTCTGATTTTTAACAAGGCCGTACCGGAGCGGATTGTCAAAGCGGTCATGATCGGCATCGGCCTGTGCACTGTTTATATCGGCATTGCCGGTATGCTGAAAGGTGAAAACACTCTTATTCTGATCATCTCGATGGTGCTCGGCGCGATCATCGGCACCTTGCTGGATATTGATGCCGGCATAACTAAGGTTGGCGGCTTTTTGTCCAGCCGTTTTCGCAAGCCTGGCGAAAAAAGCTCGATTACCGAAGGTTTTGTGACAGCCAGCCTGATATTTTGTGTCGGGCCAATGACCATTGTCGGCTCACTGACCTCCGGCTTGACGGGTAATCACGAGACGATTTTTACTAAATCGCTTCTCGATCTGATTACCTCGGTGATGCTGGCTGCCAGCCTTGGCTATGGAGTCATTTTTGCAGCAGTGTTTGTCTTTGTTTTTCAGGGAGCCATTGTGCTGATGGCCACAACCTTGCAGCCGTTGCTCAACAATCACGCCATCGCCGAGATGACCTGCGCCGGTGCCGTGATCATCCTAGCTTTGGGGCTCAACATTCTCGGCCTTTCGAAGTTCAAAGTCGCCAATTATCTGCCGGCAATTGTACTGGCACCACTGCTGGCCCAGTTTATGTGACCGGTTAAACTCATGGACAAGGCACGATTCGAAGCCGCACGTCAGGCAGTTGCCGCTCAGGCAAACAGCAACGGCGGTATCGGCACACTGGGTGAAAAGCCCTTGCACGCTGTGGTCAAACATTATCTGGCCGTTGACCCGGCCTGGCATGAGCAGAAAATCGGCCGGCATGTTGTGGATATTTATACTGGTGAGCGGATCATTGAGATCCAGACCCGTCACTTTAATAAAATGCGCGCAAAGTTAACCGCCCTGTTGCCGCAATTCCCGGTCACCATCGTTTATCCGATGCCAGCCCGCAAATGGCTGATCTGGCTTGATCCCGAAAGCGGCGAGCTCAGCAAGCCACGGCTGTCACCACGGCGCGGCCGCTTTAATGATGTGTTTTTTGAATTATACCGGATCAAGCCATTTCTGAACGATCCTAATCTGTCAATTCATATTCTGCAGATTGATCTCGAAGAGTATCGTCGGCTCAACGGCTGGAGCCACGACCGAAAAAAGGGTGCGTGGCGTAACGACCGACTGCCGTTGAGTCTGGAAGCTGAGTTACTGATCAGCCATCCAGCCGATTATTGTCAGCTGTTGCCAGCAGGATTGCCCGAAAGCTTCACCAGCGCTGACCTGGCCAAAGCTGCGCAGATGAGCGACAGGCGGGCACAAACGGCAATCAATGTTCTGATGTCACTTGGCGTCGTCAAAATCTGCGGCAAAGACGGGCGACGGCGATTGTACGTTTTGGTGCCAGGCACCAAAACGTAAACGCAACCCGGGAAAACAGGCAACCGGTTATCTATTTGGGCTATGAAATCAACGTTGCGATCAGTTTAATCAGTGATGGGAAAAGTGAAATAACCCCGATGAAGCGGACGAGCTGCAGCAACATGACCTTGGCCGGGTCACCCCCCTCATCGAGAGCGATCAAGACCATGTCGGACAAACCGGCCGGCGCACTGCCGAACAGGGCTGTCGCCAAGTCAACTCGAAGCACCTTCCAGAGAATCCATCCCATGATCCCCCCGATGGCCACACATTCCAGCAACACAATCAAAGCCGGCAATGCGATGCCAGACAATTCACTGAGGCTCCTGCTGTCGATGGTCATACCGATTAAAAGACCGGCAGCAACCTGCGCAGCACTTTTCAGCGGAGGCGCGACAAAGGCCTGGCCATTTGACAGAATATTATACAAGGCAACCGCTATCATTGCCCCGACCATTGCGCCGGCGGGCACACCGAGCAGATAAAACACCAAACCGGCAATACTCGCCGACAGTAAAGTGATGACATGCTGATGCCAGCAAGGGTTGGAACGCTTTACGGTGGCTTCAGGTTTAACTGGATCAGATATCGTTGCTTCGGCCTGGCAGACTTTGTCGTTGACCCCTTGCAGCGATCGCTGCCTGGCAATTATTTTTTTAAAGATGAATGGGTAAACCGACATAATCAGTACAAGCCGCTCAAGCTGCAAGGCAGCGACAATCTGGGGCTGAGCACCAAACTCCAGGCTGATCATCGACATGTCAACGATGCCACCAGGCACAGTCGCCAAGAAAGCGGTGGTCAACGCCAGATCGGACAGCCAGAAAACGGCAAATCCGGATAACAAGGCAATAATCGAAATGCCGGTAAACAGCACAAGTGATGGCAGCAGCATCTGCCGGAGCTCTTGCAGGCTTTTACGAGTGACCGTCATGCCGATGTAAGCGCCGGCAATGATCTGGGCGATGACACGGGCATCAGCCGGGAATGCAGCTGCCGGCCAGAGAATATTGAGCAGGCCGGTCGCCAGCAGGGCGCCAAGCATGAAGCCGGCTGGCAGCCGGAGTCTTTTGCCGATAAAACCTCCGGCAATCGCCGTGGCTGCTGTCAGAACAATTTCAAGCATAAGAGACAATCCTGTCTAGATCATTTCAATTGGTCGATTGTATTCATCTTAACATGCTCTGCAGAAACTTGCACGAAAGTGCTATACTGATATAAATCTTAAATCATATGAGGTGCGGCCATGGGCATCATTCCAACCTATGACGAGGCTTACGCCATTTTGAAACAATACAACACCGAAGATTTCCATCTGAAGCACGCCAGGATCGTTGCCGGCGTGCTTCGCTATTTTGCCGGTGAGCTTGATCCCGGCCGCGAGGATTTCTGGGAAGTTGTCGGCCTCCTGCATGATCTTGATTTTGAGATCAGCCCTGAGCAGCATTGCATCCGCAGTCAGGATCTGATGCGTGAACTCGGGCTGGACGAATCACTGATCCGGGCAACTGCCAGCCATGGCTATGGCTTGACTGTCGACATTCAGCCAGAACACATCATGGAAAAGATTTTGTTTGCCACCGACGAACTGACCGGGCTGATCGGGGCAGTCGCCATCATGCGGCCATCGCGCAGTGTCAGCGACCTTGAAACCAAGTCGGTGATGAAAAAGTTCAAGACACCGGCTTTTGCTGCCGGCTGTTCGCGCGAAGTCATCAGCCGCGGTGCAGACATGCTGGGCTGGTCTGTTGAAGATCTGATCGGCCGGACCATCCTGGCCATGCGCACTTTAATGGAGAAAGAAGGCATCTGATGCCCGGGCGTTATTTATTATTGACCACTGGCGGCACGATTACGTCCAACGAAGGACCGGAAGGGCTCACGCCTGCTCCGGATGATGAAAGTCTGCGTCCGGTGCTGGGTTCGCTGGCGATCCATTATGACATCAGCATCCGCTCCATTCTCAATCTCGATAGTTCAAACATCCAGCCCGAGGAATGGCAGCTGATCGCTCGAAGTATCGATGCTGTCCGTGATGCATATGACGGGATTGTCGTCACACACGGCACTGACACGATGGCCTATACAGCGGCGATGCTGTCATATATGCTGCGAAACATCAAAATCCCGGTCGTGCTGACCGGCTCACAGCTGCCAATCTATAACCCCCTGTCAGATGCCTACGGCAATCTGCGATGTGCCTTTGCGATGGCCGCCAGTGGCATCGGCGGCGTTTTCGTCGCTTTTGATT
>DMJC01000173.1 GCA_003451915.1 Clostridiales bacterium | reverse complement strand
GCGATGCTCAGGGCGGCTGTCAATGCAACCGCTGGTAAGCGGTTGAGGTTAGCAAACAGAACAATCACATCCGATAGCGCTATGATCAATCCGACCTGCAAGCCGATTCGCCGGATGAACGAAGCAGTACGTGCGCCACATAAAAGATGAACAGCAAACTCATGTCGATGGTCGTCAATAAATGACAGTAACGACGTCACCAGACAGGTGATGCAAAACAGCAGGATTAAAAAAACAAGGACGAGCAAGGAGAGCACATAAGCGAGCGTTTCGGAAATAATCAATTCAAGCTGACGGCTGAAACTGACAAATTCGAGATCATACAGGCCAAGGTTGACCGACAAATTCTTGATTTCAGTCAAACTTGCCGGGTTCTGCGTCAGGATAGTCGTTTTGTTGATCGCTCTGTCCAGTTCGGTGATATCAGATTCTGAAGTTATAACCAGTGGCTCGAGGATTGTCTTGTCCAAGTAAAGAACAGCCTCGGTTTCGCCGGGTGAGAGATAAAAAGCCTTATCTTCTAAGAATCCAACAACAATTCGACGTTCATCTATTCTGTCACCAATATTGAAATAACTCTGAAAACTACTGCCAAGCACAACAGGGATACAGCCTTGCTGCTGCTGATTGTTGTTTAAAAATCCTCCTGTTTTACACTTCAGTCTAAAAGCTTCGATAAATGCTTGATCCACAAACAGCCTCTTGTAATAAAAACCTCCGTATTCAGCTTGAAAAGCTGCCAGATTTTTCAGACGACGGTCATCGAGGGGCAAAGCCTGGCTGTAAAACGAGTAGGCTTTGCAATCAGCAAGATGCTGTACTTTTGAATATAACTGAAAAAGCTTTGCCTGAGCATCGACATTTTCAAACAGGTTTTTGGTGATCTGTTCCTCATTGGTCCGGTCTTTGATGATATATATATCAGCCGCATGTCCGAATGTCTCGATTTTATGCTTGAAGGTCATCAATTGAAAAATGATCGATGAAATAAGGCAAATAATATAAAAAGAAATGAGTAACTGGATAAAGAATCTGAAATATTTAACTTTACTGCGATTAATGTCACCGAGAGCGAAACTGATCTGGCTCATATCCGCAGACCTCGATAAGCTGTTCGCAAGCTATACATGAGCATTGGCCAACCAAAAGCCAGACTCAGAGCAGTACCTGACAGATGTGCGATGATTATTGCAGCGAACGATATGCTGATGACGCTGGTTATTGCTGAAATGGCACCTGCAAAATAGAGTCCGAGTAAAAACGAAAGCCAAACGATGATAACCAGGTTAAACAGCGATTCTCTGATTTGTTTACCCGGCGTAGCGCCAGCGAGTTTCTTAACGAAGAATTCTCTGCGTTTTCCGCTGATCCAGAAACCGATGATGTCATAAATGTTGAGCAGCAGTAATAAAATGACTGTAATGATCACCAATTTGAACATTGAAGCATCGTCGGCCTGGACAGCTTGTTTTGATAAAAGGGAAAGTCCAGTAATCAGGATAAAAAAGACTGCCGAATAAAAGAGGAAGAGAACGGTTGACTTACGGAAAAATTGATTCATCATACACCGCCTGTTAAGTTTAATTGAAATGCAATCTGCCGGCCCAGATTGCATTAAGATTGTAGATCAGTAGTACAACCAACCATAGTAGGTGTAACATGTCTGGAAAGGGTTATTAAATTTTGATACAACATCAGTCCAGATATATTCCCAACCACCATATATAGCACCGACATCACTATAAACTCGACCAGAGTCAAAGCTACCTTCGGTTAACCGAACATAACATTGTTTAACGATATGATTCGGATCGGTACCAAACAATCCTGTTCCGTACTGGGACTCTGAGAATCCCGATTGAATCGTATTGAACAATCCGCCCGGTTATAGCTACATGCTGCAAACCTAAAGCAGATGCGCATATAGCTGTGCATACAATACAAATTATACTGATGAGCAATAGAAAACATAATTTTTTCATAAACACCTCCTGATTTTTCGAATATTTTTGCATCTTGACCGGAAGATGATTAATAAAGGAGCATGAAATCTCACCCTTTAACATTATTTGCTACGTTGACAGCTGCCAAATAGACGAGCGCAACAGCAATTCCACATTCTGCTGATTTTGTAACGGCCAATCCGAGATAGACGATTACTAACCCAATTAGAAAGACAATAGTTGCTTTGAAAATTGAATATAAATTCATAAAGAATGCCTCCTCTTTTCGGGTGCGTTTTGGTGCCAGTTGCGTTTTGGTGCCTGGCACCAAAACGCAACTAACTCACCACGCCTCAATCCTAATTCCTGAATACTTGATCTGGCTTAAAACGATTAATGGTCAGTGCGCTGGCGAGGGTTGGACCAAGGATCGCCAGTGCCGAAACAAGCAACAGTTGGCCAGCTGTCAGCAGGTTGAATTGCAGGAGTGTGAAGTTGAATAGTTTGTTGATCAGCAAGGTCAAAGCCAATGATATAACAACACTGATCGCGCAGGTCGTGAGAATATTGAGCAGGCTCTCGGTTAAAATCAGCTTGAGCATTTCACCTTGGGTCAGTCCGTTGGCTTTCAGGACCGCAGCCTCGAAATTTCGGCTGAGCACGTGGTTGGTAAAAATGATGGTCATCAGAACAATAAAAATCAGCAAGACAATCAGCGAGATCCAGGTGATGGTGTTTTTGACGTTAGTCAGCATCTGATTCATGGCTTCGACGTCCTGGAAGTTGCTCTTGCTGACCAGATTGCTGTCAACCGAACTGATTTTGCGCATGATCGTTCCGAGATCATTGTAGCTTTTAGCGTAAACGATAAACGCACTGGGCCGCCATTCTTTCGTTTGCAGAGTGGCAGGATTGGCAGGATCGTCCGGCTGTCCTTCATTTTGCAGCTCATAAACAGCCCGGGCTGCTTGTTGATATTGCTTCATCAGGCTGACTGGCACATAGATCACATTGTTGCCCTGGCTGGTGAAGGTGCTGCTGACACCAGGATTCAAGACGCCGGCGATCGGCAGCCGCAGTTTTTGCAGGATCGAGCAGTCAATGTCGCCGGTATATTTTGTTTCTAGCCCTGACGATTCGGCATGTTCGTTAACGGTCATTTCAATGGCTGTGGTCCGCACGGGAACACCGATTTCGATTGAGATTGCCAGATCGCCATCATTTTCTGTGACAGCCAGCTGCTTAGCTAAGTGATTCGATAAATATATGTTATCCGAATGACTGTCAGAAAAATTAAATAAAACTTGCTTTTCAAGCCTTTGTTCTTGGTAATAAGGCACGATAACCAGATTGTTGGTATGCTGATCTTCATTATTAAAAACAATGGTTTGCAAATTGCCATTGCGGATGATCTCTAGTTCAACAGCATTGTATGCTTTGCCTTGATCGATTAAAAAGCCGGTCGAACGAAATTCAAAATAGGGTTCGATTGATTCGATATTTTCGATATCACTGATG
>DMJC01000021.1 GCA_003451915.1 Clostridiales bacterium | reverse complement strand
GCCGGATATGCACAGGGAGGACATGTAAAATGGCGATTAAGAGAGGCGTTTCTTTATACAGTTATCAGCAAGCCCAGTTTTTCCGGAAAATGAACTGGAAAGACATGGTGCGCGAGGTTCGCGAGAGTCTGGGCACGGATGGTATTGAGATCATCGATGAGCAGACCATCCGCGATTATCCGTTTGCTTCGGATGAGTTTGTTTACGACTGGAACAGCTATCTGGCCCGCTATGACATGAAGGCTGTCACGATGGATGTTTATATGGATGTTCACCAGTTCCGTGATCACGTCATAACCTACCGCGAGGCGGCGGAACGGCTGAAAAATGACATCAAGCTGGCGGCACGGCTTGGCTTTGCCAATGTCCGGCCGTTGTCGGCGGTGCCAACCGAGGTAATCGAGATGGCGCTCGACACAGCTGAAAAATTCAACGTACGGATTTGGCGTGAGATCCATGCGCCGATTCCGATCAAGCCGCGCGGGCCGGTCTATGGTATGGGCGGCTGGATGTCGGATGAACGGATCCGCCAGTGCGAGCTGATGATCGACCTGGCGCAGCGCACAGGCAGCAAGCACGTCGGTCTTGTGCCGGATATGGGCATTTTCCAGCACTCGCCGTCACAGGTGTGGATCGATTATGCTCGCCGGCATGCTAAAAACCCCGATGTCGTCGATTTCATCCTGGCTAACAACAAGCAGTATGCTCAACCCGAGATGCACAAGGTTGTCAACGAAAAGTTTGCCGGCCACGGTCTGGACAATTCGATGATCAACCGGCTGTGCCTGCATGAAATGGCCGCACGGCCCGAGGACATTGTCGAGATTATCCCATACATCGTCAGCATCCACGGCAAGTTCTACAACATGACCGAGATCCCCGGCAAACCCGGGCAGTACGAAGACCTGTGCATCGATTATGAAACCCCGCTGCGCCTGCTGCGCGAAAACGGCTTCGACGGCTACATCAACTCCGAATTCGAAGGCCAGCGCGATCAGCAAGACCGCGGCCTCGCCTACCTCGTCGACGAGGTCGAGCAAGTCCGCCGCCACCACGAGATGCTCAGCCGGCTAACCTGAGAGCGGTGGCTTTAGTTACATTTTGGTGCCAGTTGCGTTTTGGTGCCTGGCACCAAAACGCAACTGGCAAAACGGCGCTTTTTTAAATGGCGTCTTTTTTTATTTGTCAACTTTTTATGATTAAAATGAGAGTATAATAAGGCTGTGGAGTAATCGTTTAGCAAGAGATAGGCTGTTCTTTTCTGATTTGTGAATCGAGGTTTTGATTATGAATTGTTCCAAGAATTCCCATCCTGTTAAATTGTTGATTTGGCTGATTTCAGTTTTCCTGCTTTTTGCACTTCCAGTTCAGGTTGCTGCCATGCCGATGGCTGCGGAAAAGGTTGACGTCATGGTTGCCTTTCACCAGCAGCCAGGCGCTTCGGAAATGGCATTGATCCGGTCAGCTGGCGGTTCGATTCGACACACCTACAGCATCATACCAGCAATTGCGGCGTCCTTGCCAGCAACTGCGGTTGCTGCTATGCAAAAAAATCCCGCTGTTGCGCGGATCGAACGTGATGTGCAAATCTTCGCACTCGAAGATTCCTATCCATGGGGAATCAGACAAGTCGGCGCAGATAGCGTCCATAGCACTTACAACAACAAAGGCGCCGGAGTTAAGATTGCCATTATCGACACGGGTGTTGATTACAATCACCCCGACCTTGCCGGACGTTATGCCGGTGGCTATGATTTTGTCAATAATGACAGCAATCCCATGGATGATAACAATCACGGAACCCATGTGGCCGGAACCATCGCGGCTGTAATCAATGAAGCCGGAATAGTTGGTGTCGCACCTGAGGTTTCAGTTTATGCTTTGAAGGTTTTAAACCGCCGCGGCAGCGGCAATTTCAGTGACGTCATTGCTGCACTGGACTGGTGTGTCGAAAACGGTATCCAGGTCACCAACAATAGTTTCGGCAGTTCGACAGACCCGGGCATATCTGTTCAACTGGCATACGACAATGCATACAACGCTGGTGTTCTTCACGTCGCGTCTGCCGGCAATAGCGGAACGAGTGACGGAACTGGCAACACCGTAGGTTTTCCGGCCCAGTATGAGTCGGTCATCGCAGTAGCTGCCACTGATTCCCTGAACCAGCGGGCGTCGTTTTCAAGCACGGGTCCGGCTGTTGAACTGGCCGCCCCCGGCAGTAATATTTATTCAACGATCCGCAACGGCTCCTACGCGACTTATAGCGGTACTTCGATGGCATCGCCACATGTCGCCGGTACTGCAGCGCTGGTTATCGCATCTGGCATATCTGGGCCCGCTTCTATCCGCAGCCAGTTGCAAGCAACGGCGGATGACCTTGGCAGCACCGGGCGTGACAACTGGTATGGTTATGGCCTGGTTGATGCCGATGAGGCTGCGGGTGTTGTTTTACCGCCGGCTGATGATCCTCCGGTCGTGAATATCACTGAACCGCTCAATAACAGCACAGTGAAGGGCACTGTACTGATATCTGCTGAGATCGTCGAAGGGACAAATCCAGTCAGCAGTGTAGAATTTATGATTGATGGTGATCCCGTCTGCACAGACACTTACGGTGCAGATGGCTGGTCTGCTTACTGGGATACGACTGTATACACTGAGGGTAGCCATACAATTGGTGTGACAGCAACTGATTCGGCAGGACTGAGTGATACGGACAACATCATGGTGATTGTAGACAATTTATTGAATCAGAGTATTGAGACAGCCGGGCTCGCAGGCAGCTCAGAAAAGGTGAATCCGGTGACCTGGCGAGCCACCGTGATTGTGACTGTAGGACCTGTTTGTGAAGGCGCGTCCGTATATGGTTCATGGAGCAACGGAACCTCTGGCATTGCATTGACAGACAGCAATGGTCAGTGTACATTCGTAACTGGAAATATTAACAAAAAAATAAATTCTATTACTTTTACTGTTAATAATATCACGTGGGAAGAGTATGAATTTAAACCTGGCAATGATTCTATAATGGTCGATAAGCCTTGATTTATATCGATCGATTTACAATGCAGAATTAGCATGAATTAACCATAGCGCTATATGCGGTAACCGATAAAGACAAGTTGTATCGGATTAGATGACGGAAAAGTCGCGATTTGCTAGTTGCGTTTTGGTGCCTGGCACCAAAACGCAACTAGCATCCAGGCACCATAATGCAACCATCGACGATTCGTAGAACTTTGCCGAGTTTTTCTATGACATCCAGATCATGGGTGGCGACAACGACACAGTATTGTTCATCATGAGCCAGTCGAGTTAATATCTCGATAATTGTTTCGCTGTTCTCACTATCCAGGTTACCGGTCGGCTCATCGGCAAGCAGCAGCCTGACATCCATCGCCAATGCCCTTGCAATAAACACCCTTTGCTGCTCACCACCTGAAAGGTTACCCGGGAACCGGTTCAAAGTGCTTTCCGGCAGATTAACTTTACGAATCAACTCACGGACACGATCGCTGACCCCCTGGCCGTGCAGGCCGCGGAGTTCCATCGGATAAAGCCGGTTGCGGGCTTGTAACTATCGAGCAATGCTGCGCCATTGGGCTCAACAATCGATAAACTGACAGTATCGCCCACACGCTTGTCCATTCTTCTGGCGGCCAGTTCTCTGATGATGCATACATTTTTTTGTTCGTTATATTCGTCATCGGTAAAAGCCCGCCCGGAAGTGATCAAAGACTTTTGCTGCTGGAAGGGAAGCAGTGCGAGGATATCTGACGTGGCGTTGACGACAAGGCTGTTGCTCGTGACTCGCAGTTTCTCGGCCAGTAAATCATAAGCCGGATCATATTCGTAGCCATTCTCGAGTCGGGTGACTGATGCTATCGGACTGACCGATTCTCCTAAGATTTCCTGAATGGCTGAGCTGAATGGCAATATGCGGAAATTAGTATAGCCAGTTTTACCATAATAATATTCACCATAGGCAACATAGGTCTGCCCCGGTGACAGCGGATAAGGTTCGGGATCAATAAAAATACCCGTGTTGGTTTTTTTCTGGGCCGAGAAGAGGCTGCTTTTAATTGGTGCCTGGCACCAAAACGCAACTAAACTTTTGTCGGATTTTGTCGAACGATTGATACCATAGACTATGTTTAATAATGTATAATTTGGTTTCTGGAAAGGTTTATTGTTATTAATCACAATAGAAAAATTGAAGGTGCTAGATTTTTATGGGCAGAAAAAAACGGAATTTTGAAACAGGGGAGATTTATCATATAGTCCAACGAGGACATAACAAATCATATATATTTAAGAATTCAAGTGACAAAGCATACTTCCTCGCTGTCATACAAGCTGTTAAAGAATCATTACCATTCCATCTACTTTATTATGTTCTTATGGACAATCATTTTCATCTGATTGTTCAAATGGAGGTTGAGTCAATAAGCAACATTATGCGTAATATAACGCTTACGTACAGCAAATATTATAATCATAAGAATGGCCGAATGGATACAGCTTACGGACCTCGTTTCCGTGCATATCATGTTGAGAATAGAAGTTATTTATTGAATCTGATTTTATATTTAGCTTTTAATCCAGTTAGGGCAGGCATTGCTAATCATCCGTCAGAATATATTTGGTGTTCGCATATGGATATATTAACTAATAATAATGATTCATTTTCATATGATAGATTACTGTGTTTGCTAAACAATAATTATGAAAGAGGATTAAAATATTATCACAATTTAATAAACCAAAAAATTATTACTTTGACCAGGGCACAAAATGATAATGAGTTTTTAACTGAACGAGTTAATGAAAAACTACAGAAATTATTGATCGAACTAATGAGCAACCAAAATGCTGAAGATGTTTCAAAATCTCGTTTCGACGACAGACCAGACGCTCGAACAAAGCGTGAATTTATCCGACTAGCAAGCGAAAAATCTTTTAAAACAGGTGAAATAGCAAAATTTCTAAATGTATCGCAATACTTTGTACGTTGCTGCTTAGCTGATTGCGTTTTGGTGCCAGGCACCAAAACGTAAGGCACCAAAACGTAAGGCACCAAAACGTAACCCCAGGCATCAGAACGTAACCAGGCACCAAAACGCTAACATAACATCTTCACTTGCAATTAACTGCAGATTCTCTCATAATATATAAAAGGGAATGTATTATATCAAGTAAATAAGGGAGGTTTCCATGATGTACTTTAATCAAGAAGGTAAAGAGAATACTGAGCAAGTTGCCACTATCGTTGCTGACTATGTCAAAACCCATGGAATTAAGTACGTTGTTGTAGCGTCTGTTTCTGGTTACACAGCTGACATTTTTTTACAAAAAGTGACTGATGCGAAAATTGTTGTTGTAACGCATGTTGTCGGTTCGATCAAGAAGGGTGTCGATATGATGGGCGCGGAAAAACGGGCAGATTTAATCAAGAAAGGCGCTGCGATTGTGACAGCAGCGCATGCTTTATCGGGTGTTGAGCGTGGTATAAGCAGCCAGTTTGGCGGCACTTATCCAGTAGAAATCATGGCGCATACACTACGTATGTTTGGCTCTGGTGTTAAAGTTGGTATAGAGTGTGCGACTATGGCACTTGATAATGGCGCTATCCCATATGAAGAAGACGTTGTAGCTGTCGGAGGTTCACGTGGCGGCGCTGACGCGGCAATCCTGATCCGGCCAGGTTATTCTTCGGCAATTTTCGAAACTAAGGTCAAAGAAATTATTTGCAAACCAAGGTGAAGCAAATTAGATTTTAGTTGCGTTTTGGTGCCAGGCACCAAAACGCAAGGCACCAAAACGCAACTAAACCACAACTACTCCAGTTCGAATGGATAAACTTGAGGTACGTCCTGACGAAGATGACCGAGAAAAAGGGCATCGCAACCGATGACGGCTTCCTCGTCAGTAGGTACGACCATGACGGTTAATGGATGGTCGGGTCGGATCATGCTCCGTCCAATCACGGCCTCGGTCCGCCGCAGAGCGTTTTGAGCATCGTCAATCTCAATTTGCAGGTTAGCTAAGAAATCCATTACTTTTTTGCGAATATAGGATTCGTTTTCACCTACGCCGGCAGTGAAAACGATGGCATCGGCATAGGGCAGGGTAGCCCAGTATTGGCCAATGTAGCGGGCGATTCGATATGCATAAATATCGACTACGGTTTCTGAGGATTGATCGCCGGCCAAGGCTTTCGTCCGAATGTCCTGCATCATGTTTGTCTGAGCAAGTGCTTTCAAACCACTGTCTTTATTTAAGGCATGAAAGACCCGATCGAAAGCTGCAGCACGACTGACACCTTCATCCTGTTCGATTCGCCCGGCGACATACGAAATCAGTGCCGGATCGATATCGCCTGACCGAGTGCCCATGACGACGCCTTCGAGCGGCGTAAATCCCATGCTGGTGTCGACAGAACGGCCATTTTCAATTTTCGTGATGCTGCAGCCATTGCCAAGATGGGCAGTGATTCCATTGAAATTCTGAAAAGGGATCCCTAATATCCGAGCGGCTCGACGCGCGACATACATGTGTGATATGCCATGAAAACCATACTTACGAACGCCATACTCATTTCGCCACTTTTCCGGAATAGCATAACGATAAGCATATTCTGGCATTGACTCGTGGAACGCCGTGTCAAAAACCGCGACTTGCGGCACGGCTGGCAGCATTCGGATGCTTTCCTCAAGTCCGGCTAGATTCGGTGGATTATGCAACGGTGCGATCGGGATCAATTTGCGAATGGTGTCCAGGACATGTTGGTCAACCAGTACGCTGTTCTTATAAAGTTCACCGCCATGAACGACGCGATGGCCGACAGCAATAATTGATCGCAGGTCGATGCCGTGATGGCTGAACAAATCAAAAACACTCGCCAATGCTTCATGATGATTATGAATAGGAATATTATCAACCAGCTTCTCACCATGCCACTCAGCTTTGCGCCGGCTGCGCTGCACATTGCCGATCTCCTCAACAATGCCTTGCAGCACGGTCTGCAAGCTTAGTCGACCGACTAAAAGAAACAGATTAAATTTTACCGAAGAACTGCCGCAATTGAGAACGAGCACATATTTATTCATGAGCACCTCGAAATGTTTATTAGCAGCCAGCAATTCATATTAGACTGGCTTCTCGATTATTTTATCATGATAATGATTAAAAGCGCCAGTCAGTTTACATTTTGGTACAAACTGCAGTCTTAGCCGCTACCGCAAATCGTTGAATTTTTCATCAGACCGTGACTTGCCAAACCTTAGACAATCCGTTATGATATACAAGGTGTTCAAAAAATGAACATCAAGGAGACTGTAATGGATAAACTGGCAATTACTGAAGGTGATAAGGATTATATCATCCTGAATGAAATAGATGCGCGACAGGATATTTCTCAACGCGAACTATCGAACAAAACCGGTCTGTCACTGGGCACTGTCAATCTGCTTTTGCAAAAAATGATCCGGGACGGCTTAATTAAAATGGAGATTGTTCCAGCCCGTCGGGTTATTTACATGCTGACTCCGCAAGGCTTGGCTGAAAAAGCACGCAAAACAGTCAAATACATCCGCAGTCATTATCATATTATTGAAGAAACCAAAAACAAGATATACCATCAGTTGGAGAACTGCCACAGACAGTACAACCAGATTCTGATCTTGCTGCCGGGCAATGAGCTGGACAACCTGCTTTGCGATGTTTATGATGAATACCGGGCTGAATATCCTGACCGCAAACTTCAACTTATACTTGACCCATGCAAAATCAACCCGAATAAATCGGCAGACATTCGGTCGATCGTTCTTTATCTGCCGGCCGATGGCCGCCCTGGCCAAACAATGCTGCCAGCCGATTGCCCAATCCCGCAGGCCAGCCTGCTGGATGTGGCCATTTAACCGCCTATTTCGATCGATAAGGAGTCGATGATGATATATCGTGTATTTAAAAGATTGATGGATATTATTTTATCCTTATCAGGCATGATATTACTGTCATGGCTGTTTCTGACCTTGATTAT
>DMJC01000140.1 GCA_003451915.1 Clostridiales bacterium | reverse complement strand
GCATCAGGCGCTGGTGAGTTTGTTTAAAGAATCAATGATGAATGAAATCAGCCTGATCAAGGTGGCTTCAGGCCAGACAGCCATAACCGATGATCAGGTTGGAAGGGCAGGACAATCCATATGAACAATTCAGATTATTTACCTGATGAGGCATTTTTCGGCCAGACTGACCCGGCTGAGCTGCTGGCTCGATTTGGCAGCCCGCTTTATGTTTACAGTGAAACTATCCTGCGCCGCTGCTGCCGTGATATGCAGCGAATCATGGATTACCCGAAATTTACTGCCAATTATTCAATCAAAGCAAATAACAATCTGCATTTGCTGTGTATCGCCCGCGAAGAGGGGATGTATGCAGATGCCATGTCGCCGGGAGAGATCATTTTTCTCGAAAAAGCCGGATTCCGTTATGACCAGATGTTTTTCGTCCCAAACAATGTTTCAGCGGATGAACTCCGTTTCGCTCTTGACCGGAATATCCTGACCAGTCTGGACTCGCTGGCCCAGCTTGAGCTGATGGGTGAAATCGCACCGGGCAGCCGGGTAGCGATCCGCATTAATCCAGGTGTCGGAGCTGGTCATCACGAAAAGGTAGTTACCGGAGGTAAAAAGACCAAGTTCGGCATAGCTGTTGACCAGCTGGCAGATGTTCGGCGTATTGCCAGTCAGTATAATCTCAGGATTGTTGGCGTCAACCAGCATATCGGATCACTTTTTATGGAACCGGCACCCTACCTGCTGGCTGCTGAGAATTTTTTGACCTTGGCGGAGCAATTCACTGATCTGGAATTGATTGACCTTGGTGGCGGGTTTGGCATTCCGTATCACAAACTGGCCGGTGAAAGCAGATTGGACCTGAACCAGCTCAACCATGGCCTGACTCGGCTGGTCAATGACTTTGTTAAGCGTTACGGTCGTGATGTTGTTTTTAAAAGTGAGCCTGGCCGCTATGTTGTAGCAGAATGCGGCGTACTGCTGGGAACGGTCCATGCAGTGAAAACTAACGGGGAAACGACATACGTCGGCACAGATTTGGGCTTTAATGTCCTGGCTCGTCCGGTCATGTATGATTCCTGGCACGATATTCAGGTTCTCAGGAGCGGCCGCCCGGTATCTGGTCTGGATAAGCAGCCGGTGACGGTCTGTGGCAATATCTGTGAAAGTGGTGACATCATCGCCAAAGATCGTGCCTTGCCGCCGATTGAGACTGGCGATGCGCTGATGGTGATGGATACCGGCGCTTATGGTTACGCCATGAGTTCAAACTATAATAACCGCTTGCGGCCAGCTGAGGTTCTGATCCGTTCAAATGGCGAGGCCGTTCAGATTCGCCGCCGAGATACCTTTGAGGATCTCTTGCGCGGCTTCGAAGAGCAAGAAGATTAATTGTCGTCGCAGCCCTTGTTGTGGTATGCTTTGAACATCATTTCAACAAAAGGAGAATCTGGTATGACGAACAAACGTTCCAATTTCATCAGCTGGGATGAATATTTCATGGGTATTGCTCTGCTGTCGGCCAAGCGCAGCAAAGACCCCGGCACGCAGGTCGGTGCCTGTATTGTCAATGAGCATCATAAGATTATCTCAGTCGGCTATAATGGCATGCCCATCGGCTGCAGTGATGATGAATTCCCCTGGGCTCGCGAAGGTGATCCGCTTGAAACCAAATACCCGTATGTCTGCCATGCTGAACTCAACGCCATTCTCAATAATGTTGGCTTCAATATGGTCGGCTGCACGATCTATACACCGCTTTTTCCCTGTAATGAGTGCTGCAAAGCGATTATTCAGTCGGGAATTCGTGATGTTGTCTATATTTCTGATAAATATGCCGCGACTGATAGCGTCAAAGCGTCGAAGCGGATGATGGATCATGCTGGTATCTGTTATCGCCGCCTGGAGAGCGCGCTTGAGGAACTGACAATATCCTATCGTGAAAGTGACGTTTAACGAGGAACAAGGAACAAGGAACAAGTAACAAGTAACAAGTAATGAGAATTGCGAACTTTTTCCCTCTTAGATTAACTAGGAGGGAACTTTCATTTTTGGTGAAAATAGGCAGAATGAATGTCCTTTCTTGCTTCCTATTGATCTGGCTGTAATATAAATATAACAAACAAATGTTCTTAAACGGGTTGACGAGCTCTCAAACTGCTGTTATGATTGAAACAGAACAAATGTTCACATAGCACAGAGGAGGACATCTTATGCCGTTAATCAACACTTTCTTATGGATAACACTCATTTTAGTTATTCTGCTGAGTATTCAGCTTGTCTATTCTAATCAGCGGGCAGAACAGGAAATCATGAGAAAGGCTTTCAAAACACGTATTAAAACACATTATGGAAATCTGCAGGCACCCGATCAGGCCAGATTCAGCAAACGATCAAATGTCAGCACCTTTCTGACTGTCGGTCATCAAACGGTCAGTTCCAATCCGTCAACGATCAGTTATTATCTGCCTGCATCGCAGACTTCTGCCGTGTCGAATCAGCAAACAAAAATGGCAGCCGTTTCCGACTGCCAGTCATGTGCCTGAACGACAGGCCGTTCACAAACGGCTGCTTTTCCGCTCCAGCCGGGCAAACAGCCGTTTATCTGTCACGCTGAGATAGAAATCATCATCAATTTCCTGCAGTATTGTTTCCAGCTCGCCATCACCCATAACGGTATTGCGGCCGGACTGATACATTAAATCGACCTGATCTTTCATGGCTATAACAATCGGATGTTTTTTATCAACTGCATCGCTGCCTTTCAGGTCATAAAAGCTGTTCAGCCAGTGAGCGATGCCGGCCAATCCGGAGTGAGAGTCAACTGCAACTGTAGCAGGACGGTTCAGAATCTTGGCCGTGTCGAATATGTTATAGATTTCCTCGTCTTTCAAGAGGCCGTCGGCATGAATTCCAGCTCGTGTGGCGTTAAAGTAACGGCCGACAAAAGGTGTCCGGGGCGGAATTTCATATTTGATTTCATCTTCGAAATATTCGGCTATTTCAGTGATCACCGACAAGTCCATGCCATCGGTCGTCCCCCGCAAAGAAGCATACTCAATGGCCATTGCCTCAACCGGGCAATTGCCGGTTCTTTCACCGATTCCCAACAAAGAGCAATTG
>DMJC01000012.1 GCA_003451915.1 Clostridiales bacterium | reverse complement strand
CATCAGCAGCGCCGTACCAAAGCTGCGATTAAACAGCACCCCCCGGTAAGTGATCCTGTAGACAAAAAGAATCACCAGGCCCAGCACGAACGACAGCCCCAATGTGAACAAAATCCTGTCCATCGTCAGCGGCGAATTAACATTGATCTCAAAAAGCTTCAGCAACGCTTCCTTCATCTGCAAAACTCCCCCAAATCGTTATCCGTTATCCGTTACCCGTTATCCGTTATCCGATATCCGTTATCCATTATCCGTTACTTGTACACATCACATACTTGCTGATCGCCAGCGGACTGATGCCGGGCAGCTGTATGGCTGAGCGGATAAAATCGGGTAAAAAGTGATCAAATTTGACCTCCATAATCAGTTCGCCGGCATCCATGACCGGCTGCAAAGCTGCTGCCGGGTCCCACAAATCCAGACGGTGCAGGCTGCTGGATAAATGGCAGTCGAATGTGATGCGGACATTGCCATCCTGCCAGAGAAGCGGGATACGTTCATAATCGACCATGAGTCGTGGCCGGAGCAAACGGGTTCGCATTTCAGTGTAAAATTGCAGGCGCAGCTGATCTGCGCGATGCCTGGCAGTGCCTGAATAATCATCTAGGATAGCTTCTGGATCGCCAGCCAGCAATCCGTCAACCTGAGCACGGCTGATCTGACAACTATCTTTAAAAGACAGATCACAATGCTTGATCTTCTTTTCCAGATGAATGACCTGGTCACTGTCATTATAAATCCGGATCCTGTATTTATATCGGCGATCGACGCCCGAAAGCTTTTCAAAAATACCGTTGCGGCCCTCGTCATCGAAATAAAGACTGCGAATGCGATAACTGTTGAAGGCAGGCGGGTCACTGCCTATGGCATGCAAGTCGCGATGCATGACTGGCCGCAAAGTGAAATAAAGCTGGTGGAAAGCAGCCTCATCAATGATGAATTTTAATTCATGCCGCCAGTTCATCAGGTGTCCTCCGGAAATAGTACTCGCATTCGTTCAGCTGACAAACCGAATGAATCCTGGACGATTACGATCATGCGGGCGCGTTTTTCGCTGATGATCCGGCGCAGTTCGGCGATGTTTTTCTCCCAGACTGCAACCGAATATGGCATGCCCCAGAGTTTGATCTGGCGGGGCATTTCACTCCGGATCTGGCCAACCATGCTGTCAAACAGCGTCAGCATGCGCTCAGTCTGGAAGGTGCTGTTGATCAGCTCAGCGTAACGTTCGATAAACATTTCTTTAAAGGCCGGATTTTCCATCAGCTTGACCTGTAATGAAGAATCAAAAAAATTGGATTGACCATGTCCGGCGGGATCGAGCAGATCTTTTGTCAGAATGTTCATTTTGTAAGTGTCCGGGAATAAGCCCCAGTCCAGGTCAAAAAAGGCCCACCGCCATTGCGCCCCATCCGTTCTTTCCCGCCAGAATTTTTTGTTGCCGTTATCGAGGTTGTTAAAAAAGGATTCGGCGATGAGCCAGTCGATCAGGCTCTGCTCATCGATCAGGTTCAGAACGTGCTGATAAGCATCTTCGCTGGTCAGATCATGCGCTTTGACATAATTCAGCAACTTGTAATATTCAGTCATGCTGCCTTCGAGTACGATGGCGTTGCCTTTGATAATGTCGACTTTAGCGGGATCGGTGCCAAAATGGGATGCCATGTAGTATTCGTCGATGTTTTCACGTATTTCGTATAGCCCGTAATATTCGCCGTTGACATACAGCACGCAGGGACGCCAATCCATGGTATCAACAGCCAGATCATTTTCGACCAGTTCTGACATATATGCATCGCGGATTTTGGAAAACTTCCAATCCTGACTTGAGGTGCGCAGAATCAGCCGTTTAAATGTCGATATTTCGTTGTCTGGGAAAAAGGGGTAAATGACCTGCCGATCTCCATATGTTTCTCGCAGGTTGAGTTCGAGTGACTTTTGAATCTCCTTACGACTGTAAGCGCCATGCAGGGCGACGCCAGAATTGAAGCTGATGCCGAATGTTCCATCCTGCTCATAAAAACTGATCTGAGCTGGAGCTTCATGGTTGTGGCTGAAGTCGGTCCAGACACCATTTGGGCCGGTAAAATCGGCTGACTGGACTGCGATGGAAACGACCGGCAGGTCGTGTTGCACGCCAGTGATCAGGGTTTGGCTGACGACATCGCTGGGCAGGCTGTCAGCTCGTTCACTGCGGCAGCGGATGACCGTGTTACGAGATATTGTCAGAGGCTGCTGATATACTGGCGAACTCGCTGTCGGAGTTGAGCCGTCCAGTGTATAGCGGATGATCACACCGGGCTGCGTGCTGGCAAGCGTGGCCTGGGCTGATCCGCTGAAATAAATGCTGTTGTTTTCGGAACTGTCAAGGTTTGTTACATGGATGACCGGCGACAGGGCAATGCCTGTTACGGCGGATGTACTGTTAACTTTACCGCGGGTCGGACTGGTATAAAAAAAGCGCGAGCCAGCCGGCTCATCACCACCACTGTTGCCGCGTCCGCTGCTGATGCCGTTACGCAGCGCGCCGGTCGCAAAAGTGTCAGCCAGGCTTTTGTCCGGCCGGGTCAGATAAACTGTTTCATCCTGCGTGGAAAGGCCAAATGTGGTCGGCTCAATGACCTGGTATTCTCCCGGTCCGATTGACAATCCTTGAAGCACCATTTGAAACGGGCTGCCGAAATCATCGCTGATGCCGTAACCTGTCAGATCAATAGCCTGAGTCGTACCGTTATACAATTCAATCCAGTCTGGCGACTCAACCTTGCCACTGGCCGTCACGCTGGAATTTTCAGCCATGACTTCGTTTATCCAGATTCCGCGGTTTTTCAGCGTCATCGCGCCGGCGATTGCCGGGAAGCCTTGGGTCGTGTTGGCTGTGCCCGGTGTGCCCTGCGGGTAATACAGCCAGACATCCGGGTTCTCAATGGAACGGCCTTTGGCGATATTATCAGGCAGAGATTCAATGTCCTGTCGAATAACGACATGACCGTCAGGATCAGCCAGCAGCAAAAGCTGATCCTTTCGGCCCAGCCGGAATGATGCCTGCAAAGAGGTCGGCTCGGCTGGGTCCCATGCTTTTCCCTGCCCAGACAGCCAGACAGCCAGCAGACCGCCAGCTTCTAAAGTGATGTCAGGGAAGACCCACTGATCGGGCCGATCGGGATCATCGCTGAGTTGAAAGCCCAGCAGGTGAACTGCCGTGTCGCCGGTGTTCAGGAGTTCGACATAATCCGGCAGGCTGCCGTCAGCGGTCGGGAAAACTGTGTTGCTGGTCATGTATTCGTTGACTGCCAGGCTGTATTGCGGGTTCGGCAAGGCAGCCTCAGGTGTCAGCTGACCGTCATCGCCATTGGGCAGCCCGGGTGTGGGCTTGCCATAATAATAGTAAGGATCCAAAGCGGATTGAGCAGATGGCGTCATTCCGTAGGAAATGTCTGACGGCAATTCTGGCAAAGCCAGCCGAGCCAGCAACTGCCCGGTCGGGGAGACAAGGACCAATTCGTCGCCTTTGTCATCCAGCCGGAAACCGGCATGGATCTCACCTGCGGCCTGGGCTTGCGGTGATGCCGGCTGTCCGGTTGCATAGATGAGCAGATAGCCGCCGGCGGCAATCGTGATATCCGGAAAGGTCCATTTGTCGGGATTTTTCAAGTTGTCAGAGAGCGTGTAACCGTTCAGCTCGATGGCTGACAGGCCGGCATTGTGGATTTCGATCCAGTCGGGGGTAGTCAGGTCAGCCGATTGCAGCGTTGAACGGTTTGCAGTCATGACCTCGCTGATCAGCAGATGGCCCGGCACAATATCAGCATCCTCCAGACCTGTCGTCGTTGGCTCAACAGCAGAAGGCCATGACTGGGTTATATCAGAAGGGATCAGCGAACAGCCGGTGAGCGGCGACAATAATAGAAAGGCCAGTATAACGGCCGGTAATCGAAGCATCCTTCTGATTTTGCCAAGCCCAGTCACCATGTTGAAATAACCTCATACCGATCAATAACACGCGAGCTTAGTTCTATATTACTGCAAAATGGGTGAAGGGTGAAGGGTGAAAGGTGAAGGGTGAACCTGAGCGGAGCTCAGGTTAGTGAAAGGTGAAGGGTGAAAAGTGTCGCTTCGCGAATCTGGTAGTGTAAGGTAGTGTAAAAGATTTTGTTTAAAACCTTTGGATGGTGAGGCAATCCACGCCATCTATCCGAGAATTGACATTCAACCCTGCAACGTTCACCAGGTCTGTAGAGCTATGAGATATATCCCCCGGAAAGAGCTAAAAGCCTAAACTAACGACATGAGGCTGATTTTACTAGAGACCTGCTGAGGCAGCCGCTTGCTGGAACTGGATCGTTTCGAGGAGTCGAAGCGCAAACTGGCTGCGGACGGTCATCTCGCGAAGCGACACTTTTCACCTTTCACCTTTCACCTACCTGAGCTCCGCTCAGGTTCACCCTTCACCTTTCACTTTTCACTTTTCACCTTTCATATGTTATGATAATGTCACAATATCAATAAAGAGATGGCGACAATATGATTAATCCGACGCAAGCCAGTCAGTTATTAAAACTTTTTCCTGTGCTGAAATCGCTGAGTGAAGACAGCCGGCGGCATATATTCGAAGCCGGTCAGATTCTTGACCTGCCACAGGGTCAGATGCTGCTGCAGCCCAATCAGCAATGCCAATATATTCCGCTGGTCTTGTCGGGCCAGCTGCGAGTTTTCAAACTGTCGGCCAATGGCCGTGAAATGACTCTGTTTCGCACCGGCCCCGGCGAAACCTGTCTGATGTCGATCGCCTGCCGGATCAAGGATGAGGATTTCCCGGCGCAAGCCCAGGTTGAAGAGGCTGCCACCCTTTTTATGCTGCCGCAGAACATCTATCATTTGATTCTCGACCAGTCACCGGCCTGGAAGGACTATCTGATCATCACTTTATACGAGCATCTGACTGAGACCATGGAGACGCTGGAAGCTGTTGCCTTCGACCGTACCGACCGGCGTCTGGCTGCCTGGCTGCTCGATCACAGCAATGGCGGCAAAAACCGGATCAGCACGACTCACGAAACCATCGCGGTTGAACTGGGCACCGTTCGCGAAGTCATATCTCGCCTGCTTGGGGAGTTTAAGAGCCAGAATGCTGTCAGACTCGGCCGCGGGCGGATCGATATCCTTTCTGCAGCTTTTCTGCGCAACCTGCTCGACCGCTGATCGGATAAGGGGGATTTTCACTGATGACACATCAGCAACAACCCGATTTTTCTGTGCTTGGCCTGCGGTTCATGGCCTGCGAAGCCAGCTATGATCAGGCTGCCGTGATCCTGTTTGGCGCGCCTTGGGACGGTACCGTTTCTTTTCGCCCGGGTTCGCGCTTCGGACCGGCAGACATGCGTCAGGATTCACTTGGATTGGAAACCTATAGCCCGTACCAGGACCTTGAGCTGCCTGAGGACAAGGTCCGTGATATAGGCGATCTTGAATTGCCGATGGGCGGGAGGGACGCGTCACTCGAGCGCATCGGCGCGACAGTGGCGACGGTGCTGGCAGCCGGTAAAAAGCCGGTCATGCTGGGCGGCGAGCATCTGGTCAGTCTGCCTGCGGTTGTCGCCTGCCTGGCGAAGTGGCCTGACCTCTGTGTCCTTCACTTTGACGCCCATGCCGACCTGCGCGAAGAATATCTCGGCGAAACACTTTCACATGCAACCGTCATGCGCCGGATCTGGAATAAGCTGGGGGACGGCCGCATCTGGCAGCTGGGCATCCGGTCAGGCACCGCTGACGAGTTTGCTTTCGCCCGTGCCGGGCACGTGACACTGCATCCGTTTGACTGTGAGGGCTTGCCTGCAGCGGTCGCAGCAATCGGCGACCGGCCGGTCTATCTGTCGATTGACCTTGATGTATTAGATCCCTCAACCTTTCCGGGCACCGGAACGCCCGAGCCAGGCGGCATAACTTTTCTGACGCTGCTGCGAGCCCTGCTGCAGCTGCGCGGCATGAACATTGTCGGCGCTGATCTGGTTGAACTGGCACCCCATTACGATGCCAGCGGTGTTTCAACGGCTGTCGCGCTCAAACTGCTGCGCGAATTATTGATTCTTTTATAATTTTATGAACAACCTGACAGAGATCACCAACACATTTAAAATCATCGGTATCGCACTGGCTGCCCTGGCTGCTGTGCTGGCGATTTTACGTGTTTGGGAAGTGATAATGCGTCGTCTTGCCCGTCACCACGTGACCAGTACCGATCTCGACCTGATCGGCCGGCGGGCGATCGTCATGGCGACGATCCGGCCGAAAAGGCCTGGCAAAATACGTTGCCAGAATGCAGCAGGCCAGGAGTGTATTGCTGAAGCCAGCAGTGACCAGTTGATCCGGCGCGGCCAGGAGGTCCTGATCAGCGCGATCGAAAGTGGCTGCCTGCGGGTGGTTCTGTTAGAAACGTCACTCGGGGCGGGGGGATATTCCTGATGGACGAACACCATCCGATCATACTTTGCGGGCTGAATGCCCGCTATGTCCATACCAATCTGGCACTGCGCGACCTTGCTGCTTATGTGCAGACCCATTGGCCTGACGCGCCGGCGATCCGGCTTGCCGAGTGGACGATCAATGATCAGCCGCTTGCCATCCTGCGACGCTTATACAGTGAGCAGGCGTTTGTTTACGGTTTTTCCTGTTATATCTGGAATATCAGTCAGATCCGGCGGATCAGCCATGACCTTAAAAAGCTATGCCCGCAGGCGCTGATTGTCTGGGGCGGGCCGGAAGCCGCCAGTCAAGCCAGTCATTGGCTAACCTGCGAACCGGCTGTCGACCTGATCATTCGAGGCGAAGGCGAAGCAGCCTGGTTGTTGCTTTTACAGGCAATTCAGACAGGCCAGCTGGCCGATGTTGAGAAACTGTCGGCAATTCCCAATCTCAGCTGGCGCGATCCAGTCAGCGGCCAGATCCGCGAAAATCCAGCCGGTCCGCTGCTTGACCCTGCTGACTGGCCCTTCCCTTATGACGAAGAACATCTTGCGCAGTTAAAAGACCGCATCATTTATTATGAAACATCTCGCGGCTGCCCATTCAATTGCAGCTACTGCTTGTCGTCGCTGGACAAATCAGTCCGCTTCCGGCCACTCAGCCAGGTTTTTGCCGAACTCGACCTGTTGATGGCATCTGGCCTGCAGCAGGTCAAGCTGGTCGACCGAACCTTCAACTGTCAGCCGGACCGCGCTTTTAAGATCTGGCAGTATCTCATTGATCATGCGGCAAAAGCCGGCCTGACCAATTTCCATTTTGAGGTTGCCGGCGACCTGATCGATGACCGTACGGCCGACCTGCTGGCCCAGGCGCCACCTGGCCTGATCCAGCTGGAAATCGGCGTCCAGACGATTCATCCGGATGTCCTGCGCGCCATCAACCGGCCAGCCCGGCTCGATCGGCTGGCAGCCCAGGTTAAGCGCCTTCGCGCGGCTGATAATGTCCATATCCATCTCGACTTGATCGCCGGACTACCCGGCGAAGACCTGAACCGATTCGCCGAATCACTCGATTGGGTTTTCCAGCTCAGGCCACAGCAGCTCCAGCTGGGTTTTCTTAAAGTACTGCCTGGCAGTCCGATGCACGATACCGCCCGACAGCGGGGTTATATCTGGCAGAACGAACCGCCTTATGAAATCCTGCGTTCGGATGCTCTCGATTTTTCCGACTTGATTCATTTAAAAAACGTCGCCTGGTTGCTTGATGTTTATTTAAACAGTAATTTTTGCGACCGTGCATTCAACTGGTTGACCGGACAGCAAGAACGGCCCTGGCAGGTACTGTCCGGACTAGCTGCCTGGACAGCAGGACAGGGCTTGCTCGATCGCCCGCTCAGTCCGGCCGGCCGCTGCCAGCTGCTCTGGGATTATGCAAGGCACAGTCAGCCAGAATTGAATGGTGACAATTGGCTGGCAACGGCCTGGCGCGACCTGCTGCGTCTGGACTATCAGCTAAGCGGCCAGAAAGATCAGCCGGCCTGGCTCAATTTTCCGGAGAACAATGATGAGTCTGAAAACAAGCAATTGCTGCGCCGGGCCCGCGATCATTTTCGCCAGAATCTTCAGCAGGCCGGGCGTCTTCGAATCGAACGGCTATGCTTTGACCCCCGTGTCTGGCTGGAAAGCGGAGAACTCCGCAAGGGCCGCTGGCTGCTGTGTCTCGATCTCCAGCCCAACCGGCCGGCCATGCTGGACAACTGCCGCGAAGATGATTTATACTAAATCGATTTGAGTCATTTGGAGGTTTTTCTATGATTAGTTTTGACAAAACCAACGTACGTCCGTTCGTTGCTGATTCCGAACTGGAAAATATGATGCCGCAGTTGAAGCTGGCCCATAAGCTGCTGACCCAGATGACCGGCGCCGGCAACGACTATCTCGGCTGGCTGGAGCTGCCCCGCCTGTACGACCGCGAAGAATTCTCTCGCATCCGCCAGGCAGCGAACCGTATCCGCAAAAGCTCGGACATCCTCGTCGTCATCGGCATCGGTGGCTCCTACCTCGGCGCCCGCGCTGCCATCGAGATGCTGACCCATTCGTTTAACGCTGCCCTCGGCAAGCGCAACCGCAAATTCCCGCTGGTCGTTTTTGCCGGCAACAATATCAGCTCAACCTATCTGGCCGATCTTTTCGACCTGCTGGAAAGTCACGATGTCTCGGTCAATGTCATTTCCAAATCCGGCACAACCACCGAACCGGCGGTCGCTTTCCGCATATTCAAAAGCTGGATGGAAGAAAAATATGGCCGTGATGAGGCCAGGAACCGCATTTACGTCACAACTGACAAAGCCCGCGGCGCACTTAAAAAGCTGGCTGATGAGGAAGGCTATGAAACCTTCGTCGTGCCCGATGATGTCGGCGGCCGTTTCTCGGTCTTGACCGCCGTCGGCCTGCTGCCGATCGCTGCTGCCGGCATCGATATCCGTGAGATGATGCGCGGCGCCCGTGTCGCCATGCAGAATTACCGTGAATGTGACCTGCAGGACAATCCCTGCTATGCTTATGCTGCTTATCGTAATGCGCTGCTGCGCAAAGGCTATGCAGTCGAGGTCATGGTCAACTACGAACCCGGCATGCATTTCTTTACCGAGTGGTGGAAACAGCTTTACGGCGAGAGTGAAGGCAAGGACGGCCGCGGTATTTTCCCGGCCGGCGTCGACAATTCGGCCGACCTGCATTCCATGGGCCAATACATCCAGGACGGCCGCCGCATGCTCTTTGAAACCGTTCTGTCGGTTGAGAAGGCCCGCCGCGAGGTCATCATCCCCAATGATCCGCAGAATCTCGACGGCCTCAACTTCCTGTCCGGCCTCGACATGCAGACGGTCAACCACAAAGCCACCCAGGGTACCATCCTGGCCCATCTTGATGGC
>DMJC01000254.1 GCA_003451915.1 Clostridiales bacterium | reverse complement strand
GTGAAAGGTGAAAAGGTGAAAGGTGAATGGTGCGCCGCAGGCGCAAATCTCGCGAAGCGACACTTTTCACTTTTCACTTTTCACCTTTCACTTAATTCGTTCCTTGTTGCTCGTTACTCGTTACTTGCTACTTGTTCCTTGTTACTTGTTATTTGTTACTCGTTACTTGATAGATTGCAACAAACTGCTCTGCAGTAATCATTTCAGCTCGAATGCCATCTGGTAAACCCAGTTCGGCCAGGATCGCAGGTAATCGGGTCAGCCGATCTGCAGAATAACCTGCGGCACGCAGACTGTTGGTCAGCATTTTCCGGCGCTGGGTAAAACATGCTTCGAGAAATTGCTGGAAAGCCGGCCATTGATCAAGCTGCGCTTTATGTTCTCTGGTCAGGCTGATTACGCATGAATCGACCCCCGGTTGCGGATAAAAAGATCCGGGTGACACGACCAATTCGCGGTGAGCTTTGCCGAAGCAGGCAGCCAGCACAGCCATCGGGCCATATTGTTTGCTGCCGGGTGTGGCCATCACGCGCGAGGCTGCTTCTTTTTGTATCATTAAAACCAGCTGTGTGCATTGCGGCAATTCGACCAGTGCTTTGGTAATCAAGGGCGTTGTGATGTAATAAGGCAGATTGGCGACAACTTTGACCTGCCCGGTCCAGTCGGCAGCCAGTGCTGTCAGGTCAGTCTCAAGTGCATCCTTGTGCAAGATCGTGCAGTTGTGCTGATCGGCCAGAACATCGCGCAGGGCTGGAATAATATGGCGGTCGATTTCGATGGCAACAACCTGACCGGCTTGTCGGGCCATAGCACGGGTCAGGCCGCCGATGCCCGGGCCGATTTCCAGGATAAGATCATTTTGAGCCAATGCTGCGCATTGGCAAATGCGTTCGACGACTCGGTCATCGGTCAGAAAATTCTGTCCGAGAGATCGGATCGGGCGTATACCATGCTGTTCAAGGATTGCGAGCGTCTCCTGGCGATTCATGCTGAACCGGCCTGTTTAAGGCAATTCGATGATATAGACATTCGAGCTGATTTTGCCCAGGGTCGCGGTGCCGGCTCTGATTTCTCCGCCATCGTAGCAGGCATCTATCAAGTCAGGATTGTTTTTAGCACCGTGGATGTCGGCCACTACACCAAAACCATAACCGACAACGAAAATGATTGTGCCCATCGGCAGCAGTGAACCGATATATTTGCCGCCCGATTTGATGCCATGGGTAGCAACCAGGCCGCGTTGCGCCGAAACACCGCTGAATGTGTTGTGGTTGATGGCCGGGATATGACAGCCTTTTTGCAGGCAGACTTCCAAACCGTCATACATCGTGATTGTGCGCTTTTTGACGGTCTGATAATCGAAAACAACTCCATCGACTGTGATCGTGCCATTACCATTATCTTTGAAATTGTAATAATTTTTATTGCCATTTGGTTCCATATAGCCTTTGATTTTATTCAGGCTATTTTGCACTGTACTGGTCAATGTTTTGTAATTGATCGGCGCGTAAAGCGGTTTTGTTCCTTTGTGGACGACCTTCTGGACCGGCTCTTCAACAACCTCGCTGCCGATCTGGATCGAACCGGTGAAAATGCCATTTTCATATCGCTCTTCAAAGATCAGCGCGCGCGTCCCGGCTTTACCCTCAACTTTGATGACCGATTTTCCGACAAAGATTGCAGGGTCATTGACGGTGATTGTACTAAAGGGAATTGATTCATACTCACGAACAATTTTTGTTTGGATATCGACATAATTTAAAACAAATTCGCCATTTTCGCCAAGCAAGTTCGTTGTGCTTTCAATTCTGCTGCCCGAACTGGTATCTATTTCCGAAAATCCGGATCGTGAAAGCACATCGCCAAGATCGGCAAAATCGCCAGCTGTTGCCAGAGCATAGCCACTCCAGTTCAACCTGACCTCGTCGAGGCGTGTCACGTTGACATCATATCTTTTACCTGGCTCCAAAAGGGTGTTTTCTGGCAGACTAAGCCGGTCATAATCGCCGATGGCAATGCCGGCTTGATCGATCGCTTCGATCAAGGTCTTGAAAAAAGTTATCTGCTCTTTTTGCCCGGCATCGGATTTGATGACAACGACCGCAGGGTATTTGTCAGCACTGGATGCCATGGCCAGCTGATCTTCGGGTATTACCGCGGCGGCGACAGCCAGCGCAAGCACCAGAAGCAGGCAGGTCAGCCTGTAGAATATACCAGTCATATAAACCTCACTTCAATTTCCTCTCATGTTTCTATTTTTATTAATAACAGTAATTTTTGTTGAACAGACAGGAAAAATGTGCTGTAACATAGTAGAATTATAAAAAGTTATTGTAATCCTGTCAAATTTTGCCCAACAGGCACCCGATTTCCTCAGATCAAAGAGAGATTCAAATCGCCTCTTTTACATGATTTGTTTCGTATTTGAGTGTTTTTTGCTCACCTAATATTGTTAATATGCACAATATGATCATCCTTTTTATAGCATTCTGACAAAATTTTCACGATTTTTAGGTTTCTATATGACACATACAGCAAGGGCAGAGCGGTCATCTCTTACCC
>DMJC01000235.1 GCA_003451915.1 Clostridiales bacterium | reverse complement strand
GATCGCATGCTGGACATGGGCTTTATCCATGATGTTAAAAAGATTATTGCCAAAACGCCTGCAAAGAAACAAACCTTGCTTTTTTCAGCAACAATGCCGGCAGAAATCGATGCCCTGACCCGTTCGCTGTTGCGTGAACCGGTCAAAATAGCCGTCACACCAGATAAACCAACGGTTGAAAAAATCAGACAGCGTCTTTACATGGTAAATAAAATCAACAAACGGCACCTGCTGTTACACCTGCTGCGGGAGCCCGATATTGATTCGGTTCTTGTTTTTACACGTACCAAGCATGGCGCTGATCGTGTGGCGCGAGATTTGATCCGCAGCAATGTTCAAGCTCAGGCGATTCACGGCAATAAGTCGCAAAATGCCCGCCAGCAGGCCCTTAACAATTTCAAGAACCGGACGACGCGAGTTTTGGTCGCGACCGATATTGCAGCGCGCGGCTTGGATATTAATGAGCTGTCTCACGTTATAAATTTCGACCTGCCGGAAGTGCCGGAATCATATGTTCACCGAATCGGCCGAACAGGACGGGCAGGCCATCCAGGTGAGGCCATATCCTTTTGTGATCCGGAGGAGAAGAAGCTGCTCCGGGATATTGAACGATTGACACTTAAGCCGATTCCCCGCGTTGAGGATCATCCTTATCCGCTTATTCAGGTCACAGACAGCAAAAACTGACCAATAAGATCATTTTTGTGGCAAGTCCTGCTTCATGGACAAGGTATATACTATAAGCATGAAAGCTAATACATCAATCATGAGGAGGTCTTTCTTATGCGCAAAGTTAAAATCGGCATCATCGGTTGCGGCACGATCAGCGGTATTTATTTGTCCAATCTGACTCGCTTGTTTCCACATGTTGAGGTAACGGCCTTAGCTGATATGTTTATTGAGAAGGCACAGTAAGCGGCAGCCAGATTTGGTGTCGCCAAAGCCTGCAGCACAACTGAAATTTTACAGGATCCGGCCATCGAGAGACCATCCCCGCAGCTCATTTTGAGATCAACATGGCAGCGCTGGCCGCGGGTAAACATGTTTATTGTGAAAAGCCTTTGGCGATGACTTTTGCTGAAGGCCAGACAATTCTGGAAACGGCAAAAAGTCAAGGATTGCTGGTTGGCTGTGCGCCGGACACCTTTATGGGTGCAGGGCTGCAAACCTGCCGCCAGGCGATTGATACCGGTAAAATCGGCCGTCCGCTGGCTGTAACAGCCAACCTGGTCTGCCATGGCCATGAGGCCTGGTATCCGGCGCCGGAGTTTTACTACAAAAAAGGCGCTGGCCCGATGATGGACATGGGTCCCTATTACCTGACAGCCATGGTCTCGCTGCTGGGACCGATCAAACGCACAACCTGTTTTGCCGGCTGTGCGTTTGACCAGCGGATAATTACCAGCACGTCTCCTCTGAAAGGTAAAGTCATCGATGTTGAGGTTCTGACGCATTATGCCGGCCTGATCGAATTTGCGAGTGGTGTGATTGCCAACATCAACATGAGCTTTGACGTCTGGCAGTCTAATTTACCCGGCCTTGAGATTCACGGTACCGAAGGATCAATGATCCTGCCTGATCCCAACTGGTTTGACGGCAGCGTAAAAGTTCTGCGCGGCCAGGATATGCTTGACGCGGTTGACGGCTTGCCAGTCGACGCTGCAGTCGAGAAATTTTATTCACCGGAAATAAAAGCCATGTTCCGCGAAGTACCGCCTGCTTTCCCGTCCAGTCATAATTTGCGCGGCCTGGGTGTTGCCGATATGGCTGCTGCGTTGACTGAAGGCCGCCAGCCACGGGCGAGCGGCGAATTGGCCTGTCATGTTTTGGAGGCTTTGACCAGCTTTAATTTTACTGCTCAAGAGGGTGGTACTTATGTCATGCAAAGTACGTGTCAACGCCCGATTGCAAATTTTGACCAGCCTGCGTTATAAAAAGGCAAGTAAAAGGCGCAGTCTGGGTTGATATGGTATAATATAACAAACTATATAAGTGAGGTGTCGTAGTATGTCTAGACCTGTTACCTTGTTCACCGGCCAATGGGCCGACCTGCCATTTGAAGAAGTCTGCCGTCTGGCTGCGGAAATGGGCTTTGACGGCCTCGAAATTGCCTGCTGGGGCGACCATATGGACGTCCGCAAGGCTGCCACTGACCCGGCTTACGTCGCAGACCGTCAGGCAACGCTTAAAAAATACGGCCTGATCTGCAAAGCACTGGGTGCCCATCTGGCTGGCCAGTGCGTCGGCGATGTCTGGGACAAGCGCCTGGATAACTTCGCCCCCGACCAGTACAAAGGAAAACCTGAAGAAATCCGCGCCTGGGCGATCGAAGAAATGAAGTATGCCGCGCGCGCTGCCAAAGCCATGGGCTGCGAAGTGGTTACCGGATTCATGGGTTCCCCGATCTGGCGTTTCTGGTATTCCTTCCCGCAGACCACCGATGCGATGATCGAAGAAGGCTACGATGAAATCGTCGCCCTGTGGACCCCGATCCTCGATGAATTTGCCGCCAACGGTGTCAAGTTCGCCCTCGAAGTTCACCCGACCGAAATCGCCTTCGACTTTTATACATCCAAGAAGCTATTCCGCGAAAAATTCGCCGGCAACAAGACACTGGGCATCAACTTCGATCCCAGCCACCTGATCTGGCAGGGCATGAAACCGCACCTGTTCATCCGCGAATTCGCAGACCTGATCTATCATGTACACATTAAAGATGCCATGGTCAACCTCGAAGGCACTGAAGGAATCCTCGGATCTTTCCTGACATTCGGCGACCTGCGCCGCGGCTGGAACTTTGTTTCACCTGGTCATGGCAGTGTTGACTTTGAGATGATCATCCGCGAACTCAATGCCGCCAATTATCAGGGCCCGTTGTCTGTCGAATGGGAAGACAGTGCCATGGACCGCGTCTTCGGCGCCACGGAAGCCTGCGAGATGGTCAAGAACATCGATTTCAGCCCGTCTAATGTTGCCTTTGATGAAGCACTTAAAAAGTAACAAATAACAAGTAACAAGTAACAAGTAACGAGTAACAAATATTATGATTTGCGAACGGGGGGTCTTCCTTGATTTAATTCAAGGGAGACTCTTTCAGGTGAAAGGTGGTCAACTTTTTTATTAAATACAAATTATCTGCCCTTCATGCGAGCGCAGCGAGCTCTTCATTTTTCACTCTTCACAACCTGTTATGGATCGGGTGGTATAATATGAGTAGGTGTTATTGTCACAAGAAAGCAGGTGATCGTATGTCGGATGTTTTCAGGATCGCGGCAGGCTATATCCTGCCCCATCCGCCGGTAATTGTGCCGGGTGTCAGTCGTGAACCGCACCTGGCGCAAAGAACAGTTTCAGCCATGCGGCAGCTGGCAGCTGAGGTGGCTGCTTTACAGCCGGAGACTGTTGTCGTGATTTCGCCGCATGCCCCGCTTTTCAGCGATTATGTTTTTTTCTACGATTCAAAAGAACTTGCAGGTGATTTTGGTAAATTCGGCGCCAGGCAGGCCAGCCTGTCGTTTCAGCAGGATGATGACCTTTTACACGAAATATCGCATCGCCTGGCCTCGGCTGACATCGACGGGGGTTCACTGACTTCGTCACAGTTGCGCCAGCATCAGATTGATGAGACATTGGATCACGGGGTGCTGGTGCCGCTCTGGTTTATGCGCGAGAAATGGACTGATTTCCGGCTGGTGGCGATGTCCTGTTCTGGCTTGCCGCTGCCTGAGCTTTATCGGGTGGGCGAGCTGATCCGGCAGGCTGCTGCCCGGCTTAACCGGCGGATTTTGATCATCGCCAGCGGGGATCAGTCGCATAAAGTGAATGACAGCAGCCCTTACGGCGCTTGTCCGGAGGGCGCAGCCTACGATAACCAATTAATCGATTGCTTGCGGCGAAATGATTTGACAGATGTTCTGGCCATCGACAGCCATCTGCGTGAACGGGCGGCTGAATGTGGATATCGCTCGATTGTCATTCTGTGTGGTGCGCTGAACCGGCAGGCCGTTCGAGCAGAGGTGCTGAACTATGAAGCTCCTTACGGCATCGGATATTGCGTGGCTGCCCTCCGGCCGGATCTGGTTCAGGCTGAACCGGTTGAGGATGCCATGCAGTCAGCATTAAAACAGCAGCGCCAGGCTGCAGCCCATAAGCGGCAGCACAGTTCACCGCCAGTCATTATAGCTCGCGAAACATTGGAAGCCCATGTTTTAAAGCAACAAGCCAAATCGGCCCGTGATTTTGCCGGATTACCGGATTCAGCATTTTTATTTCGCGAGCGGGCGGGCGTTTTTGTGTCACTGAAGAAATTCGGCGAATTGCGGGGATGCATTGGGACAACAGCTCCGACAACAGCATGTATTGCTGATGAGATCATTCAGAATGCTGTAAGTGCAGGCTGTCATGACCCGCGTTTCCCGCCGGTCAGCGCTGATGAACTGGCTGACCTGGTTTACAGCGTCGACGTGCTGGGTGAGCCGGAACCGGTGACCGACCGAAATCAACTGGATGTCAAGCGTTATGGGGTCATTGTCCGGTTTAACGGCCGCTCGGGGTTACTGCTGCCTGACCTGGAAGGTGTTGACACCGTTGATGAGCAGCTGTCGATTGCTTGTCGTAAAGCCGGTATCAATCCGCGGGAAAAGTATCAGATCCAGCGTTTTGAAGTCACCCGCCACACGTGAGGTGAGAATCATGGCAGAAGACCGGGTGGACGCTCTTTACTGGAAAAGTTTGCCGGATCGTGCGATCGAATGCCAGCTATGCCCGCATCGCTGCCGAATCAATGACGGAAAGGCCGGCCGCTGCCGAGCCAGGCGCAATATGGGCGGCAACCTGATTGCCTGGAGTTATGGAAAGATCACTTCATTGGCGCTTGACCCGATTGAAAAGAAACCGCTGAAATATTTTTACCCGGGCAGCTATATTTTTTCAGCCGGATCTTTCGGCTGCAACTTCCGCTGCGACTTTTGCCAGAATTGGACGATTTCTCAGCAGGAAGCCCCTTTTCGCCAGATGTTGCCGGCTGATCTGGTCGCTTTAGCTGAAAAGGCTGTCAGTCAGGGCAATATCGGTGTCGCGCATACTTACAA
>DMJC01000180.1 GCA_003451915.1 Clostridiales bacterium | reverse complement strand
GTCATACCTGAGCGGGTTTCTAGCTGAAAAATATGACATCCCACGCGAAGAAGTCCAGCCGCAGCTCGAAAATAAAGCGCGCGAGTTTTCCCGAATATTGGTTCAGGAGTCGATCGGCAGCTATGACCAGGTCCAGCTTGAACGCGATCAGCTCGACCTCAAGATCAAAGGCTGGAATTACGCCCTTCTGCCGGCTTGGATCCTGACTTATCTTTACAACGGAAAAACTTATGTCTACGCAGTCAATGGGCAGACCGGCAAATCACACGGTGAATTACCGGTCGACAACAAAAAACTCAGCCTGACAGCGATTCTGGTTGGCTTGGGCCTGCTGGCCCTGGCCTTGCTGGGAGGTGCGTTCATATGGTGAATACACGAAAAACCATGCCGAAAATCCTGTTGCTGCTGATCGTACTGACAGTACTGCTGCTTGCGGCAAGCACAGTTCATGCCGAAAAAGACTTCGTCGTCGATCAGGCCGATCTTTTCAGTGAAGCGGATGAAGTTATTTTACAGGCGCAGGCCGCGTCGCTCGGTGCTAAATATGCGATGGATGTGGTCATCGTTACGACCAATAATGCAGAAGGCAAGAGCGCGATGGCCTACGCCGATGATTATTTTGACTACAACGGTTACGGCATTGGTGAAAATCACGACGGCCTCTTAATGCTGATCGACATGGACAATCGTCAGGTCTGGATTTCAACCAGCGGTAAAGCCATTGACATTTTTACCGATGCACGAATCGAAGGTATCCTGGATGATATCTTTGCCGGTGATAAGATGGCCAACGGCGATTATTACGGCGCCGCCCGAGCTTTTTTGAAAAGCATCGGCAGTATCCTGCTCGGCAATACACTGACACCTGTCGAAGCCCTGATATCACTGCTGGCCTCGGGTGGAGTGGGCGCCAGCATTTTCGGCGGTGTCCGCGGCAAGTACAAAGGCCGTAATACGCGTCCGGTTTTTGAGTATCAAAGAAACAGCCTGGTCAATTATGGCCTTGTCACTGATAACCTGTTCAACACCTATGTCACGCAACGAATCATACCACGCCCGGCTTCGACCGGCGGCGGCCGGGGCGGCAGTTCAACCCATACGTCAAGCAGTGGCGGCACGCACGGCGGTGGCGGGAGAGGGTTCTAGCGAAGTGAACTGGCGGCAGGAGCGGGTAAGTGGTCAGCCCTCTGATGCTGGTTTTTCTCGCCGACCCGGTTTTAAAGTCATACCGCTTTCGCCAAAAAAGTGTTGTTAGATTCACATTTTTTTGTCATACTAGTGTCATGCTGAAAAAAACTTTGCAGAAAACAGTTTATGCTTTCATATTAATCCTGATCATGGCGGGCTTTGTGCTGGCTGGCTGTCAGCCCGAGGAAACAACTGAACCGGTTCCAACGGTGACACCGACGCCGACGTTATCGCCGACGCCGACTCCCAGCCCGACACCATCGCCAACACCGACACCATCCCCGACGCCGACACCCAGCCCGACACCACCGCCGGTTGAAACGCTGATGTCGGTTGCTCATGATCTGCCGGTGTTCGCCGAACCGGACTATAATTCAAAAATCGTCTGGTGGCTGGGATACCGGGAGCAGGTCAGACATGTGACGACCTGGCAGCACGATCAATTCGCCCAGATTCTCTTGCCCGACAATACACAGGCTTATTGTGATGCCAAAGCGCTCAGCAGTCTGAAAGCGATCATCTATGCCGAAGATATCACCGGGTCGTTTAAATCTGCCCTGCCAGGTGCCGATAACACAATGTATCCGGTCCATCTGGTTGATGTTCGCAAATATGCACCGGAAATTCAGTTGTATCAGGTTTTCGCAACTACAGCCAATTTTACGGGTATTAAAATTTATGAAAGAGATCTCTGCCTGCTTCAGAAATCGACGCTGGACAAATTAAAAAAGGCAGCTGAAATTTTCGCTGTCGATGGCTATTCGATCAAAGTGTACGACGCGTACCGGCCTTACCGGACGACTGTTTTTTTGTCGCCGTTCAACAGAAATCCCAATTATCTGGCCAGTCCGACGACCGGATCAAAACATAATCGAGGTGCTGCGGTCGATATGACCCTGATCGACATGAATGGCGTCGAACTGGAAATGCCGTCACTGATGCACACCTTCAGCCCGGCTTCGCATATCGCAAATCCTGAAATGACCGAGGCAGCCCGCCGTAACCTGGACTATATGAGCAGCGTGATGATTGCCAGTGGTTTTTCGGTCAATCAGTATGAATGGTGGCATTACAATGATATCGACAATAAAAAATATCCCATTCTCGATATTGATCTTGGTTCAATCCGGGTTATAACCACAACCAAGAAACCTTCAATCACACCACCGCCGGTTGTTGATCCCGTCACTTCTGGTTATTCCCCGTTAGCACCGACGCCTTCACCTGAACCAAGCCCGTCACCGACGCCCTCGCTGAGCCCGTCGGCATCCGAATCCAGCGAGACGACTGCGGAAACAACCGCGCTGCCAACTGATCCTGAACCAGGTGACTGATTAATCCGAATCAAAGCTGAACCAACCGTGATCCGTTGACACCAGCACTTCAGAGATGCTGACTGTATCGGGCTGGCTGCCATTGGTCAGATAGAGCGTAAAACTGACAAGATCCGGCTGATCACGATCGGTCACCGGCAAAGCTTCATAAATCTTGCCGTCGATATTGATTAGTAACTGATGCCAGTTTGACAAAACTGTGCTATCAGCGATTTTGCCGTTGATCTTTATCCAGCCAGCTTCTTCTTGACGATCAATGGAGATTTTCCCTGTCCCGCCGGGCTGCGCTGATGGGAGATCTCCAGAATATTCAACAGCCGGTAATCGAGGTGGATTGGTCAGCCAGTCGGGCAGGTTCCGCTCAACAATTTCCAGAATAACCAGATCAGTATCAGTTTTATCCAGCAGTACATAATCATAGGGGACAGCCCGTGAATAGGTCACTTCGGCAAAGGACTCGGACAGCATCGGGATCAGGGCATTGGCAAACGAATCCCTGAACATCAGCACTGAACCTTGGCCGGAGCCTCGCGTGATGATTGACAGATCTTCCAGACTGCGCAGCGGCCGTGTGTAACGATAACCGGGGTCGACATCATAGTATTGCTGCCGGTCAGGTCGCGGTCCGACCGGGTACAGCATCACAGCCAGGTCGCCTGACCAGTCTGCAACCTCGTGACTAGCGGCCTTCAGATAGGGATTGGCCAGGGGATTGCCGAGTTGTTGACTGGCCTGATTAAGTAAAGCGCTGAGAGCGATCAATGCACCGCTATTGTTCCAGTGGCTGTCAGTTTGGTGATAAAGCAGTGCTTCCTGCTGCGTGGCCGAACGAGTCAACAGCGAATGAAGATCCAGATAACCGGGTGTCTGCAGGTGTTTATGCAATCCAGCCAGATTATTATCATCAGTCAGATTTTCGTAGCGAATCGGCATCTTTTCAGGATAGACCGAGTTCTTGTTCGGGACAACCGTGTAAATAAATGATATGCCACGGCTGGCCAGGTAATCTCGCTGTAAACGCAGGATGGTATCCAGTCGGTCATATTCAGTCTGGCTGAACCGGTCGCTGGCGGTATAAGCTGCAATGGTCGGTGCATAAAAAAGCCAGCCATCGCGGCCGAGGATGACTTGATCATTGCCGGTCTGACCCAGTATCCGTGTGTTTAGAAAATGCCAGGCCGAAATCAGCAGGGTACGCATTGGGAAATTGTCGGCAATGTACAGGTCCAGATCACGCGTGAATGATTCATTCAGACTGCCATCGGCCAGGATCATCCGGGGTGCAGAGGCTTGACTCTTCTTTTCAACGCTGGGTGAATCGATGCCGATAACCGTTAAAGCCAGTGGTGTCGAGCACAAGAGAAGAACGAGGGCGATGAAAATTATTTTGACCAGTCTTTTCATACTACCCCTCTCAAAACCTGAAATAAATAAATGGATTATAAGCTGATGTTGACAGTGATAACAGACAGATGATGAAAACGGCTACTGCTCCAGCCATGCGGCAAACGGCCAGCAGCCAGCTATGCTCTGCCGCGGTAATTCGCTGCCGCAGGCAACGGTCAATTCCAAGCGCCAACAGATAATTGGCCAGAGCTGACAGGACCATCACCAGAACAAATACCGGCTCGCCCCAGCCATAGAAAATCAGGCTGGCCAACAGCAGCAAAACATTGCGATAACGCCGGGGGACCAGCGCGTGTAAGGCGAAGACAACCGGCAGGAATAAAAACAGAAATGTCGGTGAGCTGAAAACCATCGTCAATACACCTTGCGGTCAGGGAGTCTGATTATTGCTGCCGCTGTAAAGGCTGATCACGCTGACATTGTCCTGATCCAGCATGAAGGTCAGGGTTGGCGAGCTGTCGCCCAAAGCGGGATCGGCCCAGTAGATCAGATCATATTCGCTGTCACCCGGATCCCCGTAAGCCTCGAGAATGCTCTGCCAACTACTGCCGACAGTGATGCCGCGGACAGTAGTGTAACGGCTGCTGGTCAGATCGATACCATCGATCAGGTCAACACCGTTTTTGGTAATAGTGTAAACGACAAGATCGTCATACTCATAGGTTTTATCGGTACCCTCATACAGACAGCTCGGTGC
>DMJC01000099.1 GCA_003451915.1 Clostridiales bacterium | reverse complement strand
CCATGCAGAGAATGACCCAGACGGTCAGGTATTTTTCAAAAAAACCGATACCGGCAGTTGTCTCAGTTTTTGCAGTCATACACTAAGTCTCCTTTCAACCATTTTATCAGATCAGCCAGAAACTGATTGCATTGAATGTGTAACCGATGATCAGGATGCCTATGACGACAATGGCACCAAAGGTAAGCAACAAACGGGTCTTCACAACTTTTTTCAACAAGATCAGCGAAGGCAGGGACAGAGCGGTGACGGCCATCATGAAGGCCAGGACAGTGCCGATGCCGACTCCTTTGCCGACCAGCGCCTCGGCAATCGGCAGGGTGCCGAAAATATCGGCATACATCGGCACACCAACCACCGTGGCGATCAGGACGGAAAAAATATTCTGCTGACCGAGAATCGCGGTGATGATCTTTTCGGGAATCCAGTTATGAATGGCTGCGCCGATACCAACCCCGATCAGGATATAGAGCCAAACGCGATGAATGATTTCTCTGACCTGATCACGAGCGAAAAGCAGACGGTCGCGAAGGGTCATGGCGGGTGTCTCGACCTCGACCAGCTTGTCAGCGAAAACAAAAGTTTCGACTGAAGATTCCATTTTCAGCTTGCTGATCAAGGTGCCGCCGATGACCGCCAGAATCAGGCCGACGACGACATAGGCCAGCGCAATCCGCCAGTTGAAAATGCTGGCTAGCATGAGCACAGAAGCCAGATCGACCAGCGGCGAAGAGATCAGAAAAGAGAAAGTGACACCGATCGGCAAACCAGCCCGGGTAAAACCGATGAAGAGCGGAATCGATGAACAGGAGCAAAATGGGGTCACCGTGCCGAGCAAAGCGCCCAGAATATTGGCGCCGGTGCCATTAAAGCGTCCGAGGATCTGTCTCGTGCGTTCAGGCGGAAAATACCTTTGAACCAAGGAAATGACAAAAATCAAGACCGACAGTAAAATGAAGATCTTGATCGTGTCGTAAATGAAGAAGTGGATACTGCCGCCTATTCGTTCGTTAACCGGCAGACCAAACACCATCTCGACCAGCATTTTAACCAGGTCAGACAACCAGGCCATTTTCAGCAGCTGGTCATTCAACCAGCCGAATATCGATGAAATCAAATCCATGTTAGCTTACTCCTTGCAGATGCAGTCAGGACTGTCAGAAGTAACCTGGTCCAGAAAAACCTTGATCTGACTGATCAGTTCCTGATTCAGCTGATAGCGCGTCCAGGCGCCGTCTTTACGTGCATTGACCAGACCGGACTCGGTCAGGATCTTCATGTGATAAGACAGCGTGGGCTGGGTGATCGAAAACTTCTCAAGGATGCTGCAGGCACACAACTCGTCACAGGACAGCATATCGATAATTTTCAACCGGGTTTCATCGGACAAAGCTTTAAAGATGATCGCAGAATCAGCATAATTGAGCATTGCACACCTCATATAGATAAGTATCGATGTCATTGTAACGGGCATATAGACAATTGTCAATATTGATGGTGGAAATCTGCTTCAGTTCTATATACTAAATTATTATCTTATAAATGTCGAAATAGAGCGGATAATATTAATTATAAACATTGAAATATCGAATCGAAGCGTATATAATACAAGATATCGGAATATTTTATTTTCGATTCATGCAAAGGAGCTTTACAAATGGTTATCCGAAGAAAGGATTTACAATGGCTCAAAGACTGGCGTGGCGATGAAGCCATCAAAATAATCACAGGAGTCCGTCGTTGTGGCAAATCGACACTGCTATTGCAATATCGGGATGAATTAGTTGCTGATGGAATTTCTGAATCTAACATCCTTATTATAAATTTTGAAGATCTCAGATTTTATCAACTGCGTCGACCAGAAGAGCTTAACAGATTCATAAACGAATATTTTCAAAACCAGAAAGAGTCGTGTTACATTCTGCTGGATGAAATTCAGATTGTTGAAAAATGGGAGGAAGTCATCAACTCTCTCCATCTTGATCCACGGTTTGATATTGTCATCACAGGCTCGAATGCCAATCTTCTCGCGTCAGAACTTGCCACCCGACTTAGCGGGCGATATGTTCAGCAGATGCTTTTGCCTTTCTCTCTGGCTGAAGCCCGCGAAATAGTACCTGAGCTGTCGCTCAATGACTACATTCGGCTGGGTGGTTTTCCGAGCGTGCTGCAATTGGACAGCGAACAAAAAAAATTGACTCAGTTGACCGATCTTACTGACAGTATCTTATTCAAAGATATAATGCTGCGGGGCAATATTGCCAACCCTGTTGTGCTCCGGAATCTGAGCAGTTTTCTCTTTGATACAGTTGGAAATCGCAGTTCGATCAGAAAGATTACAAATACTCTGAATAGCCTGAACGGAGAAAACACCCGGCAGGAAACCATCGCTAAATATATTGGTTATCTTGAGGAAGCTTTCCTGATATATCAGGTCCAACGCTATGACATACGCGGGAAAGCCATCTTAGGCAGAGAACCCAAATACTATGCAGTCGACCCGGGGATTCGCACCGTTCTGACGTCAGCAGACTCAAAAAATCTCGGTTCTGTTCTGGAAAATTTAATTTATCTGGAATTACGACGTCTTGGCTATCGTGTTTCTGTCGGACAGGAGGGCGACCGCGAGATCGATTTTGTCATTGAAAACGAAGGGCAACGCAGATATATACAAGTCGCTCTCTCAATTCTTGATGAAGGAACAGCAGAGCGGGAATTCAAGCCTCTCAGAATTATTGATGACAATTATCCCAAGTTCATCATGAGTCTTGATTCTTTGGACTTGAGCCAGTCCGGCATCAGACATATTTCTGCAGAACGATTTCTGCTGGGTCAGGTCTCTATCTGAACAAAACAACCGGATGACTGATATAATTTAGTCAATATTAAAACGACAAGGAGAATTGCTCATGGACCAGCCTATTCAGCTGACCGAAGACCGGATCCGCGAGCTTTGGTCAAGGACCTACAACACAGACGGTAAGCCTGATTGGTCACATCTGTTTCCTTATTACCATCCCAATATTATCTTTCAGGATTCAATCCAGCGGATCGAAGGATTTGATGACTTTCAGGCCATTTGCAATCGGCTGACCGATCGATGTAAAAGCCTGCGCATGGACATCATCAACTTGGTGAAACGAGACAATATTGTCATGATGGATTGGGTCATGACCATGTCCTTTAAAAAGTTCCCGGACACCCCGATGTATGGTGCGACACGCCTGATTTTTCATGAAGACGGGCGGATCATCGAACAGCGAGATTATTACGACCTGTGGGGTG
>DMJC01000116.1 GCA_003451915.1 Clostridiales bacterium | reverse complement strand
GTACAAGGGTTTCAGCCAGCATGCCTTCGTAGGCATCAGTTCTGAATTGATTCCACATAGCGACCTCCTTCAAGTTACATCCTGAATACGGATGCTGCGTTCGTGGCGGATCTGTTCCCATTCTTTCGGCTTACGGAAAAGGGAGATAATGTTGATCGGCAGCCAGGACATGATGAAAAACCAAAAGGTCAGGATGCCGCGCCAGATACCCGGCTGCAGCTTTTTTTCCAGGACGACGATCAGTGCAGCCGCTCCGGTCATCATCAGCCAGGACGTAATAAAAGACGTGAATAATAACCCCCAAAGTTCAGCTGGCGGAGCTTGCTTCTCAAGAATGTCAATCAATTTCAGAATGAATGTGACAATGATCGAAGCAAACCACAAGACGTGCATGTGAACCGAACGAAAGAGCGATACCAGATCGAGACCGTGCAGCATTCTATTTCGATAAAGTTTTTTGGAGACGGGCAGTGAATAAAGCTCGCTGATCTGATACATGCCACCCGACCAGCGCTGGCGCTGTTTCCAGGACTGGAAGAAGGTCAGCGGCTGCTCATCGTAGACAATGGCACCTGGTACAAAATCAACCCTGGTGCCGGCCAGGTAGCAGAATACATTAAGCTCCATATCCTCTGTCATGGTTACGAATTTGAAATTGCCCAGTTCCCTGATCAGGCTGGTGCTGATCATAAAACCGCTGCCGCCGATTGCCGCAGACAAACCAGCCTTGTGGCGGGCACCGCTCATGAAGCGGCTGATCAGCCAGAAATAAATCGAATAGCTGCCGGAGATACCTGTATCAACGGGATTTTTACTGTCCCGGTAGCCCTGGGCGATCTTGCTGCCGTTCAGAAGAGCCTGATTCATGGCTGAGAGGAAATCCGGATGGACTAGATTGTCGGCATCGACGACGCATAATGCATCATAGTGATAATCTGGCTTGCTGAGTTCGGGAAATGCAAAATTGAGCACATCCCCTTTGGAACGGACTGGGGTATTGCAGAGCGTAATGCGGGCGCCAGCCTGTTCAGCGACAAAGCGTGTCCGGTCGGCGCAGTTGTTGGGAACGACAATCACATCGAAAAGCTCAGCCGGGTAGTTTTGCTGCCGGAGACTCTCGACCAGATGACCGATGACAGCCTCTTCATTGCGGGCAGCCACTAAATAAGCAAAGCGGTGCCTGGGTTCAGAGATCTCCAGGCGGCGCGATTTGCGCAGTGAAAAAAGGGCTATGCCGATATTATAGAGCGAGTAGGCCGATAAAAGTATATTGCAGACAAGCAAAGTTGTTTTCAGTATATCCTCAAAGAATAACATAGCCACCTCAATGATTAGTATTTGCTGCGTCGGCAGCATCCCCGGACTTTAGACGTGCAAACTGACAGGATGTTCCGTCAATCAGCCAATCTTAGAATAAAGTTCTTTTGTTTTCAATATGTAGAACCGGCTTTCTTCTTGATCGAAACAGGCCGCGCGGGAGCCATCGGCAGCGGTTATAATATAGAGATCACCGGCATAAAATGCGATTTTACGGCTGGCGGCCCCGGTGGGCGACATAATGTTCAAATAGCACTTGTTCTCGGCGGTAACTTGGCTTAGGCCGAGCAGCTGGCTGCCCGGCAGCAGGCTGATGGCTGCGACGATATTGTCAGCTGATGTCTGATAGACATTGATCTCTTTCATCTGCTGGTCAAACTGTCGGATTGTGCCATTTTCATAGTCCATGACCACCGGACTGACAATCTGGTCCCATGTTTTCAGCAAGGTCAGCCGGTTTTCGCCCAGATCGGTGACCGATAAATTGCCAGTGTTCAGAATCGCGGAGTAAAAGCCATCATCCATGCCGCTTTCGACTAAAACCAGTTTATCCTGACTCAGCCAGCGGATTCTGTGATAAGATGACTCGGCCATGACGACTGTCTCAACATCAGGCGCCTGGAAATCATGTAGCCAGACCTCTGAAAGCCAGCCATATTCAAGATTCGACGGGTTGTTACCAGTCGGGGCTATGTAAAGCATCTTTTCCATATTGGAAAACCAGATCGGGCTGTAACCGATGATGGTATAATCTTGCGACTGAATATCACCGGATGCAAAATTATAAAAACTGATGGCTCCGTCATCATTGGTGTAGGCGAGCTGCTGGCCATCGGAGCTGAAAGCCGGCAGAGTGCCGGACATTGGCAGGCTTTTCAGCTCATCCTTGACCAGATCATAAAGCTGTAATGTCAGATCGGCTGCTGTAAATTCATAGAAGGGGACGATCACTTTCGTTTCATCAGGTGACCAGGCCGGCTCGGCCAGATAATAATTGACGTCAGCCTGACCATCGGTCAGCTTAACGAGCCGGTCACGCAGCAAGTCATAAAGATAAGCGGCAGCCACAAACTGCTGTTTTTCATTTTTTACATAGCCAATGAAAAGACAGTAGTCAGCACTGGGTGACCAGTAGAATTCTGTGGTGGGAACGACATCGCTAAAATCCGGTGCATAAAAGATGTCGGGCAAGGCTGCCAGATCGTAAACGGCTGGCACCGTTGCAGTCGGTTCGCTGCTGGTTTCAGTAGTTGGCGCTAGTGTTTCGCTGCCGGTTGGACTGGACGTTGTGGATTCAGATGTTGTTGTCGGGATCTGATTGTCACAGCCGATAGCGGCGTAAGAAACGAACATCGCCAGGGCGATGATGCAGAGTAAAATCGCTGTTTTTCTCATGTTATTACCTCAGAAGTTTGCTGTCAGCTGGCTGATCTGATCCCTGATATGATCAGAACATAGACCGCCATGGCAGCAGATCACCTTGTCAATGTCGAATTCCAGCAGTTTTTTCAGCGAAGAATAGGCCTGGCGGATGTCGACGGAATGCTCAGGGGCCGGTGGCTGCAATTGCCCATTGTTGGCTCGCAGGGCGTCGCCGGCAATCAGCGTTTTACTGTCGTATAAATAGTAACAAAGATGGCCTGGCGTATGGCCTGGAACGTGAATGACTTTGATACCGCCATATATATTAAGAAATTGACCATCTGACAATAGTTTATCGACCGGCACAGCAGGCGGATTTTCAATTGGCCGCGCTGGCCCCAGGGTCTGACCTGCTGGCAGATTGCGCTGCATTTGTTTCCGGATAGCCGGATCAGATTTGATGGGCGGTTTGCATCCTTCAATGTATGGCTGTTCGAGCGGGTGAGCCAGTACTTCGATTTTTTGATAAGATCCTGCCAGCAGTTCGGGCAGGCCACCGATGTGATCGAAATCGTGGTGGGTGATGAATACGCGGTTGATTTTCTCAAATGGCAAATGATCGCAGAGCATAGCTTCCCTGATGTGGGGGAGCGATCCAGGCAGCGATGCATCAAAAAGAGCGGCTGATTCCTGACTGAAAAGGACGGCCAGATAGAAGCTGTTCTCTCCCCAAGCCTGAATATCCAGCAAAGCCAGATGGTCGTTGATAATCATAATTCACCTCCGGTTGCGTGATATGATGTCGGAAAATTCATTAATTAATTATAGTCTGATTATTGGGAAATAACAAGCGACAGTTTATCGGCAGCTGATTT
>DMJC01000052.1 GCA_003451915.1 Clostridiales bacterium | reverse complement strand
TGTCAACCATCGACATCTCATCGACGATTAAAAGGTCGCAAGATAAGCAGACATCAGTATTACGATCTGGCATGAAATCCTGGCGGCTTTCATCAGGAACATATTGGATTTCCAGCAGCCGGTGCAATGTTTTTGCCTCAAGGCCTGTCGTCTCAGTCATCCGTTTGGCAGCCCGACCCGTCGGTGCGGCCAGGAGAACCCGGCCGCCAAGGTTAATCAGACAATCGCACAACATTTTTATAATTGTCGTTTTTCCGGTTCCCGGTCCTCCGGTCAGGATCAGGACCTGGTTCTGCAATGCTTTGACCAGAGCATCCTGCTGCTCACCCGACAAAACAATCTGCTGGCCCGCACAGTGTTGACTGACTACAGCAGCCGCAGCATCCTGATCGATAAGTTCCTGAAAACGCATAGGCTCGGTCTGCAATAAAATCGACAGACGATCTGCTGCAGCTTTTTCTGCGCGAAAAAGACTCGGCAGAGAAACACGCTGATCGGAGCTGTCGCCAAAGCGTTGCCCGGATAGAACAATCTGACGATCGCTTTGCAAGGTCCGTACAGCCGGATGATCGGCACTGATCGAAGTGCCGATTAACTGGCTGACCTCCTCAGAAAGGTGCTCAAGCGGAAAATACGTGTGGCCGCGGCTGGCAGCCTGATACAGCAGGTACTTGATCGCGCTGGCCACACGTTGGGGAGAAGCAGGGTCAAGACCCATGCTTTGCGCCAGATGATCCGCCGTCGCAAAGCCGATGCCATAAACCTCATCCGCCAGACGGAAAGGATTTTCTGAGATCAACTGCATGGCATCAGCTCCGAACTGACGGTAAATTCGCAGTATCTTGCCCTGGCTGATACCCAGCGGCGTCAGGAAGAGAACGAGTTCCTGATAATCCTGTTTTTCTCTGAGCTGTTCTGCAATCTGCCGGGCTTTATTAAGACTGAAACCTTTTAGTTTAGCTACTTGTTCAGGATTTTCCCTCAATATTTCCAAGGTCTTGTCACCAAATTCCCGGACCAGCTTTTTGGCTGATTTTTCACCAATACCTTTGATGATTCCTGAACTTAAATACTGCAAAATACTGTCTTGCGTGCCCGGAACCTGAAGTTCATAATGCTCAACCTGAAATTGTCTGCCATACTCTGGATGCTGTGCCCAGTAGCCTGTCAGACAAACCGACTCACCTTCAGCCAGATAGGGCATAATGCCTACAGCAATTCTCTCGCCTGCGCCAGCCAGTGATACAACTGTGTAGCCGTTACTCTCATTGCGATAGATGATATCTTCAATAACCGCATCCAGTGTCTGTTTTACCTGATAATCATCTTGGCTCGCCAGTTGGCCGAGATCCTGTTGTCGAGGATCTTTAGAGCCCTGCATCTGCCTTCAGCGCCTCAATTTTGTCTGTTCTTTCCCATGGCAGGTCCAAATCTGCCCGGCCAAAATGGCCATATGATGCGATCTGCTTGTAGATCGGCCGCCGCAACCCTAAGTCGCGGATAATTGCTGCGGGCCGCAAATCGAAGTGCTTGTTAACCAGCGCCATGATCTCCGAATCAGGAATCCTGCCTGTGCCAAATGTATCAACCATGACTGATACCGGGTGGGCAACGCCGATCGCATAAGAGATCTGAATTTCGCAAGTATCTGCAAGTCCGGCTGCGACGATATTCTTGGCTACATATCGGGCAGCATACGCTGCTGAACGGTCAACCTTGGTCGGATCCTTACCCGAAAAGGCGCCGCCGCCGTGTCGGGCATACCCGCCATAAGTATCGACGATGATTTTTCGTCCAGTCAGTCCGGAATCCCCCTGTGGGCCGCCAATGACAAAACGGCCAGTCGGATTGACAAGGATGCGGGTGTGCCCGTCAAGCAGTTCTGCCGGCAGTGTCGGCCGGATAACCAGATCAATAACTGCACGCTCCAGGTCTGCGTGAGAAACGTCGGGATAATGTTGAGTTGAAACCACAACCGTATGGATGCGGATGGGTTTCTGATCCTGATATTCAATAGTGATTTGCACCTTGCCATCAGGTCGAAGAAATGGGATCAGGCCTGATTTTCGGACCTTAGCCAGACGGTGGGTCAGACGGTGAGCCAAGGAAATCGGCAAAGGCATCAGTTCCGGCGTCTCACGGTTGGCAAATCCGAACATCATGCCTTGATCACCAGCTCCGGTAGCCATTTCATCGGTATCTTGCCCTTCCTTATTTTCAATGGAATGATCTACGCCAATCGCAATATCCGGAGACTGTTCGTCGATCGACGTCATTACCGCACAAGCATCAGCATCAAAGCCGGTGTCATGTCCGGTATAACCGATCTCACGCACGGTATTGCGAACAATCTTAGTGATGTCAACATAAGCTTCGGTTGAAATTTCACCCATCACCAGGACCATACCTGTTGTTGCTGCTGTCTCACAAGCCACCCGCGCATATGGATCGATTTCCAGGATAGCATCAAGAATAGCATCTGAAATCTGGTCGCAGACTTTATCCGGATGCCCTTCTGTTACTGATTCTGATGAGAATAACCAATGTCCGTTTCTGTTCATGAAAACCTCCTTGTAATAATAAAACCTCTTCTTGAGAAGAGGCTAAGCTTGGCAAAAACAGCAAACCTCATCTTTCAGGTTGTCACCTGCTGGAATTGGCACCGCTGCATGACCGCGGTTGCCGGGCTTCAAAGGGCCAGTCCCTCCACCACTCTTGATAAGAGATGATATGATATTAAGTTTGTCCTTGCGGACAGTGAAAATATGATAGCATGGCTGACATGAAAAAGCAAGACTTGATAGCGAACATTTTTTCGATATCATTTCGCAAGTTTTGCCATATTTTGTCGAACGATTGGCATGCACAGCAAAAACAAAACCCAGTAAAATGGCTTCATCCTGACTGGAGGGAACATCTATGCCGATCATACTAGCCGATGCTGAAAAAGACTATCTGACCTGTTTGTCCAACAGGTTGTCCAATGCCATCCCGGGCTCTCAATTAAAGCTGTGCACACAGACTGAGGAAATTAACTCGATGATCAGCAAAAGCCCTGATCCTGTCCTGCTGATCTATAATCCGGCAGACTTCGCTGATTTCAGAACCTCTGAAGAAGACACCTGCCGAAAAATTGAATGCTGGTCTCTGATTAACGGTAATAAATCATCTGCAGCAGATCAACTGACCTTCAGGCGCATCGGACCGACAGCAGAATTGGTCAGCCAGTTGCGCCAATGGATTGATAATTCAGCAGGCCATCGTGACGCCGATCCTCCGGAATCGTCAGTGATGCCGGTCATTGCTGATCTGCCGCGAATAAATTTCCTCTGCTGTCTGGACCCGGCTGGCTGTCGGCCGGGTCACAACCGGAAAATACTGAAAGATCTTGTGCAGACTTATGAAAGAGTTATCTACCTGCCATTGATGCCAACCTATCAGATGAGCTGCATCGTAAATCCTGACAATGGTTTCACTCTATCACACTTGTTGTTGCGATTGACCGGGAATGATGTGGATATTCATGAATTAGGCATTTACCTGCAGCCAAATCCTGAAGGTTACTTGCAGTTTCGACCGCCAGATCGTTCGGATGATCTGGTAACTTGCAGTTCTGAGACGATGAGGCTGCTGATCCTGCTCATCCGAAAATACATTGAAAAGGTGTTCAATTCATGCGCCATTCTAATCGAATGTACTGGCCTTCCTTTCTCAACATTGCGTTCTGTTGCTGTTTTATGTGACAGCTGTCAGATTCTTCTACCTGAAAAAGATTGTTATGCAACACTGGCTGCCCGACAGGAAGCAAGCCAATTAATGTCTGATTTACCATCAGGCTGCAAAATTATCAGCAAATAAACCGGAAAAGACATCAGACATAAAGTCTGACTTGGGAAGAACAATGAAAATTGACTATGAAACCCGTCAACGTTTAATCAATGCAGTTCTTTTTAAAGCAGGCGGCCATGACTGTCTGGATGACGATTCCCTGCGGCGTCTGATATTATTGACTGTTGCTGAAGAATATGCCGGATCTCAGACGACATTTCAAGATCGGAAGGAAATTGCATCTAGTCTTTTCAGTGCGATGCGAGGGCTTGATATTCTGCAGCCTTTGATGGATGACCCCGATGTCACCGAAATAATGGTCAATGGACCTGATTCTGTCTTCATCGAAAAGGACGGACAATTACAAAGTTCAGATTTGAAATTCAGCAGCAAGACTCACTTAACCAATGTCATTACCAGTTTTTTTGGACGAGCTAACCGAATGATCAATGAAAAAAAGCCATTGGCAGATATGCGGTTACCCGGAGGCGAGCGTGTTCATGCAGCTTTATCGCCTGCTGCTCTCAATGGGCCTGTACTGACAATCAGAAAATTTACCGGGATCCGGCCAGACATGGATACATTAATCGAGCGCAACTTCATTTCGCAAGCTGCAGCCGACATGTTGATCAATGCCGTCAGGCAAAAGAAAAATATTTTTATCAGCGGAGGAACAGGAACAGGTAAAACAACTTTTCTGAATATTCTGTCAGGCTATATCCCGCAGGACGAAAGGGTTGTAACGATCGAAGATGCTGCAGAATTGTCACTCCAGGGAATTCCTAATCTGGTCCGACTGGAGTGCAGGCAGTCCGGGCCTAAGGGGGATGGTGAAATCAGTCTCACTGAGCTGATTCGGGCAGCACTCAGAATGAGGCCTGATCGGATCATTGTCGGAGAGGTTCGCGGCAAAGAAGCATTTGATATGCTGCAAGCTATGAATACCGGGCATCCAGGGTCGCTTTGCACCGGACACGGCAATACTTGCCGTGACATGCTGAACCGGCTTTCGCTGATGGTTATGTTGGCTATGCAGCTGCCCTGGTATACAGTCAATGAGTTGATTTCATCCTCAATCGACCTGATCATCCAGTTGTCCCGCTCAGTCAAGGGATTACGCCAGATTACCGAAATCAGCCGAGTCTTGCCGGCTGCGGAAGGTCAATATACTTTAGATCCCATTTTCCGGCGGATTGAAGGAGGTGAGTTACTGGATGTCGAGTGTGACTTCGAAGGTTACTTTTTCGAGCAATTGGAGAAGGAATGATCTGGGCTTACTGGCTGTCAGCTGGATACTGTCTTGGTTTGGTTCACTGGCTTTTGTCGACATCGGGTGGCTTGGTTTTGCTTTTTCGTTACCGGCCGGATTTTTGGTCTATTCGGG
>DMJC01000178.1 GCA_003451915.1 Clostridiales bacterium | reverse complement strand
GTTCAGGTTCTGGGCACCAATACCATCAGCAGTATGCAATCGGGCATTTTTTACGGTTATCTGGGCCAGGTGGAGTATCTGGTCAATCAACTGAAAAACAATTATGGATCTGATCTCAAAGTAATAGCAACCGGTGGTCTGGCAACGAATTTTAAAGACTGCACACAAGTCATTGATATCTATGATGAGTATTTGACACTCAAAGGATTAAGATGGCTGGCAGAATCTTGATTTATCAATGGTTAATGTTCAGACAAATATAAACCAAGCAAAATCAGAACCGCACCGACCAGTGTCAGCCAGGTGATCTGTTCTTTGAGGATGATTGCCGAAACGATCGTCGTCAACACCGGAATTAAATAAATATACTGATTAGTCTTGACCGGGCCGATCGCTTTGATTGCCCGGTTCCAGAGAATGAAGGCCAGAGAGGATGCCACAATGCCCAGAAAAAAGACACTGGCGATGCCTTGGCCATTGACGCCGGCTGGCAGGATCGGCTGGCCGCTGATCAGAATCGTCAGCGCGAGCACGATGAATCCGTAGACAAATACCTTGCGGGTCAGCTGGATCAGGGTATAGCCGGTGTCTGTCTTTTGCATGAGGATTGAGTAGATTGCAAACATCAGTGCGGCACCCAGGGCGAGCAGATCGCCGACAGGCTCAACACCCTCAAAACGACTGCCATTGATGATGATCACCAGAACGCCTGAATAAGAAGCAATCAGGCCGGCAATGCTTTTCAAATTAAAAAACTTGGTTTTATATATTAGTGTAGACATGATGCCGGTTATAAACGGGATGGTTGCCACAATCAAGCTGACGTTGGATGAGTAGGTTCGTTGCAGGGCGCTGTTTTCAAAGACAAAATACCCGGCTAGCGCTGCGCCGATCACGAGAAACAGCAGTTCTTCCAGGATTGAAACAGGTTTTTTAAACTTAGGATGAATGATACTTAAAAAAATAATGGCAATCAGAAAGCGGCTGAACAGAATCTGCAGAGGCGTCATCTGGCCGAGCAAGAGTTTGCTGATAATGAAGGTTGAACTCCAGATGGCTATGGTGATCAACGCCTGCAAATGGCCTTTCAGTGTGGTCGACATGAATTACCTCGTTTGGTTTATAATAAATGGTATGACAATAGTGAGATTATATACTTGGGAGGTCGAAAAATGAAGTCCGCAATCAAAAATTCACGTTGGTTTCTGATCAGCCTGATGATCAGTTTTTTACTGCCGCTGCTGATCTCCTTCCCGGTCTATGCCGATTTCGGACCTAAGCCGTCGATCACAATCATCGTTAAAAATCCTCCGGCTGATGAATACTATCTGGATCTGCTGATCAACGAAAACAAATCCGATAACAGCCAGATTGAAGACAAGGAAAAACTTGATCCGATTAAATATGCTTTGCTGGAAAATTATAACGTTGAAGGCTGGCAGCCGGCCTTGGTTCACGGGACCAGCATACCCCTGTTCGGCCATCTGACCGGGATCCGGCAAGGACAGGATATGGAGCATACTTTCAGTTATTTCGGGACACCGGACAATTTCAAGATCATCATTGTGACTCCCGACAATCAGGTTGTCGTTTCTCCTGAGATTTCACGAAAATCATTCCAACTGACCTTGTCATATGATTATGCATCTGGAACAATCAGGCAGCCGTCATTGGTTGTTGCCTATCTGCTGCAGTTTCTTTCGACCTTGATCCCGACGCTGATCATCGAAGGTTTACTCCTGCTGCTGTTCAGGTTTTCGCTGAAGCGCTCATTCTGGCCGTTTCTAATAGTCAATCTGGCAACTCAAATCCTGCTGACTGCCATACTGGGCACAGCATTAATTACTCAAGGGGTCTTTGCAGCTATCCTGCTGTCTTTGCCAGTTGAGCTCGTGATCATCGTAGCCGAGACGATCGCTTTTTCATTCTTGCTCAAAGAACACCGTAAGGGTCGCCGCATCGGTTTCGCAATCACCGCCAACATCGTGAGTTATATTGCCAGCTTGATCGTCATGTTGATTTAGTTGCGTTTTGGTGCCAGGCACCAAAACGTATATATTCCTGTCACGATTTGAATGGCTGCTGGGCAGACGATCCGCTTTCTGGCTGACAGCCCTGTTTTTCGGTCTGCTCCATGCTTTCGGTTCATTTACCGGTACGTTAGGAACCTCGCTGCTGACATTTTTCACGTTTCTGATGGGCCTGGCTTTTGGCTTCATCGTCCAGCGGACACGTAATATCCGGGGTGCAGTACTCGGTCACTTCTTTGCTGACTTCTTCATGCTGCTGGGCTATTTTGCGACATCTGTCTAAGCGCGGAAAGACGCATCTCATCGATTCGTATAATCCATCATGATATGTTGGATCATACGAACTTTTTTGAGACTATGATTATCATCAGAACTCTACGAAATGTTTACCTGATCCTCTTGTGCAGCAATTTTGCTTTTCTGGCTGATTCCGAACATCAAAAGCAAGTTCATGCATGCCACCCCGGCCATGACGGCATACATATTGCCATATCCGACCACTGCAGCGAGTGAGCCGCCCAGCATCGGACCGACAATGAAGCCCAGGGATTGACCGAGCATGAACGTCGCGCTGGCTGCGCCGCGTTTATTCGGTGAGATATCGCGGATGCAGGCGGCCTGGATGACTGGCTGCGAACCTCCGAAGCCGATTGCCAGCAAGACAGCTGAACCGATGAACATCCAGATATTGCTGGCATTGGCACAAAGCAGCATGGCGGCAACTAAAATCAAGCTGGTCGGATAGATGACAGCTTTCAGAGAAAAACGGTCAGAAATTTTACCGAGTAAAGGCCGGCTGGCCAGTAAAACAATTGAATAAACCGTAAAGAAGAAGCCAATATTGCCAACTCCGCGCTGGTCGGCATGGATAACCAGATAGGCAGAGATTGACGAATATGCTGTATTGTTAAAAAAACCCAGCATGGCTATGGGAATCTTGCTGCTCAGAATCAGATCGTTGAACCGGAATGTTTTCGTTTCCTGTCGGATCGTCGGTATTGAAGTTACAAAGACCGTCAGCAAGGCCGCTATCGTGGCCAAAATAAAAGCTATTAAAAACATATTTTGGAATCCGACACTTTCGACTAAAAAAATGCCGATGAATGGGCCGACAGCCATGGCAATCGTCTGGCCCAGACCGTAAACGCCCATACCCATGCCCAATTTGCTTTTAGGCAATGTGAAGGCGACCATAGCCATTGTCACATTCATGGTCAGCCCGGAAAAGAGGCCATGTAACAGACGAAGTGCAATTAAGGCCGGCATGCTGCCTGCCAGAAAAGCATAGCCGAGCACAGCGAAGCATTGCCCGGCCATGGCCACCATCAGCAGGGTCTTTTTGTTGATGCGATCAATGAACGATCCCGAAAACAGGCTCGTGGCAAAGATCATAAAAGCATAGGCCGAGACAACAAGCCCAAGCAGTGAATCCGGGCTGCCCAGGGATGCAGCGTATTTGGACATGACCGAAGCAAACATCTGCAAGCCGGCATGGCTGGCGAAGTTGACGATGAACAGCAGCGTAAAATCCTTATTAAATATTCTGTTGTCGTTTGACAGACTCATGATATACTCACATTATTATAAATTGCTGATTGATCCTGAGTATATCATTTTTCTGTAAATAACGAAATATTATTCTGAAATTTTCACAAGCTTATCGTCTCTATTCACAGCTGACAATACGGGTATATCGCCGTAATGGAAACTCGCCGTCGTGAGGCGCGCCGATGTAAGCGCCGGACATGCGTTCGCCCGGGCAAACGCGCACAACTCCACCGCGCCAGAGCAGATCAGTCAGTTCAGGTTCTTCATTATCTCCGCAAAGCAGTCCGGCGGTCTGCAGATAGTTTTTGTACGGCCGCAACTCTGCCAGCAATGCCTGGCGTGGCAGCGCTTTAACCCAGATATTGCCAAATTGGATCGAGGGCTTCAGTTCACGGTCAGGATAGGCAATCAAGCTGCTATTTTCTCCTTTATAAACTGTGCTTTGATAATACAGTGCCTCCAGCTCCTCAGTATACAGCTGCAGGGCAACCTGGGTTTTTACTCCAATTCCCAGTTTACGGGCTGCCTCCCGGGTGATTTCGTCCAGAATCGGCAAAAATTCACGACAAAATTCATGAATATCTGCCTGATCGGCCGTGTCGAGGAAAATCCCCTGGCAAGAACTGCAGAGCAGCTGTCCGGTCTCGGCGATATTGCAGGCCAGGCCGGTGAGTTTTTCAGTCGTCATGCCGTTTGGCATCACCCTCCACCTTGATATTCAGCAATTCAGCCGCACCGGCTGCGCATGTTTTAATGTCAGCCAGACCTACACGGCCGAGCACCTCGAAATAAGGTGCTGAGTTGCCGCAGCCGCAGGGTTCGCCTGGATACAGTACGGCGAGATCATCGGCCATGACACTGCAAAAAGGCATGCTCGTCATCATTGGCGTCATCAGGTTGAGGATGCCCGGTTCGCCGAAACCAACGGGCTGCAGCCGTGTATCGCGGTTGGTCGGCCGCAGTGAAACCAGGCGATGGGTCAAAAATATCCCCAGGATCATGCCTAGGCCATGCCGGGGCGACGCCGGGGCGACGCCGAACAGGCGGTTTCTGTAACTCATAACATCATCTTTAATATCCCCCTTTAATATCCCCTGATCAATTTAATTGTATCATAATCGGTGGAAAGGGCGGGCAATTTTTGATAGACTGATTTCAGCGCTATAATAAGCTCATAAAGTGGCAAAAGGAGCTAGCCCATGCAGAACTGGTATGAAAAAATTGCCCGCCGTTTCAGCCGTATGGCCATCCCGGACCTGATGAAATACATCGTCCTGACCATGGGTGCAGTCTTTATCATCGACTTTGTGACTGGTTACAAAGCCAGCTCGCTGTTGTTGTTTGACTGGGACGCTATTCAGCAAGGTCAGATCTGGCGGCTGGTTTCATTTATCTTCATTCCGGTCAACAGCAGTCCGATCTTCATCATCTTTTCGCTCTATTTTTATTGGATGATCGGTGTCGGTCTCGAACAGGAATGGGGCGCCGCCCGTTTCAATCTCTTTTATCTGACAGGCATCGTTGGTACAATCATCGCCGGTATCATCACCGGCTATGCCGTCAACTTCTATCTGAACCTGACACTTTTTCTAGCTTTTGCAGTCCTTTTTCCGAATTTCGAAGTTCGTCTCTTCTTTTTTCTACCCGTTAAAATGAAATGGCTGGCCTGGCTCGACGCGGCTTATCTGGCTTATTTGCTGATCATTTCCGACTGGCCCGGCCGGCTGGCCATTATTGTGTCACTGGCCAATTTTATCTTATTTTTCTGGCAGTCTGCCTGGACAAGGGTCCTCAACTTTCGCCGCCAGCAGAAATGGAAGAATTACTTTAAGTAAGTAAGTACGTTTTGGTGCCTGGCACCAAAACGCAACTAACTCCTGCTCACAATTTCAGATCGCCTTCGCGGATCCAGCCGATCCGACGGCAGCCCAGGCCGATCAGCCAGCAGATGACCGCCGGCAGGATAAAGCAAACCAATATCAAGGCCAGCCAATCTGTCGCACTGACGGCAATTTTCAAACCGGTTGCGATATCGTTTGTCCAACCTGTGTAGACACCGATCGGACCGACCAGACCGCAGGTACCCATGCCGGATGCGACAGCCGGTCCGTTCTGCTGCAGCCGGAAAACAACCGTGGCAATCGGTCCGGTAATTGCCGAGGTGGCGATTGCCGGTATCCAGATGCGCGGATTTTTGACGATATTACCCATCTGGAGCATTGATGTGCCGAGACCCTGCGAAATCAGACCGCCCCAGCGATTCTCACGGAATGAGAGAACCGCGAATCCGACCATGTTGGCACAGCAGCCGGCAAGCGCAGCGCCACCGGCAAGGCCGGTCAAAGACAGTGCAGCACAGATGGCAGCACTGGAAATCGGCAGTGTCAGGGCTATGCCAACCGTCACCGAAACCACGATGCCCATCAGGAAAGGCTGCAGTTCGGTCGCCCACATGATGATGTTGCCTACCCAGGAAGCCGCAGCTCCGATTGCCGGCGCACAGAGTGCGGCCAGGGCAACACCGCTGAATATGGTCACCAGCGGCGTGACCAGAATATCCACCTTGGTTTCCTTAGAGACAGCCTTGCCGAGTTCAGCCGCGACGATGGCGATCAGCAGAACAGCCAGCGGACCTCCGGCTCCACCCAGTTCATTCGAAGCCAGGCCGACCGCGGTCAGCGAAAACAGAACCATCGGCGGTGCCTGCAGGGCGAAGCCGATGGCGATGGCCATGGCCGGGCCCGACATTTTAGAGGCGAAGCCACCGATGGTGTTCAGAAACGCCAGCCCGGTCTGGGTGCCGATCGTATTGAGTATGGTGCCGATCAGCAGAGAACAGAAAAGGCCTTGGGCCATGGCCCCCAGCGCTTCGATCCCATAACGCCTGCCGGTGATGACGATGTTTTTACGTTGCAGGAATTCCTTGATTTTAGCCATAACAGCCTCACTGCGAGGAAGATTGAGATGGCTCATTATAGCATATTTTAGTTGTTTACAAAATAATTCAGGATATGCTGCAAGGCGAGTTTAGGACTACTATAGACAGGAATGCTCAACAGCGATTCCAGGTCGCTCTGCATACAGGCCATTGACCCTTGTGCCAGAATGATGGCATCACATGATCTGGAAAGTTCCAACGCCTGTTCTCGAATAAGGCTGTCATGGCGTTCTCGATTACCAGCAACCAACTCAAGGTAAGCACCCTGGGCCAGACCTTCTGTCAGAATTATTTCCCTGGCGGCATTGTCAGCTTCGAGCTGCAAAAGTTCCAGTGTTGGTTCGAGTGTATTTCGGATGGTTGCGATCACGCCGATTCGGTGATGGGAGCTAATTGCGGCCCTAGCCATCGGTCGGTCGATCCGTACGATAGGCGTGGCGAAAAAAGGCAAAGCAGCATCCGCCACCCTTCCAACCGAAGAACAGGTATTGAGGATTACATCAGCGCCGGCCAGTTCAGCAGCTGCATAATGATGAAACAAACGCTGATAGATATCCTGGGTCACGGCACCAGCTGTCATGACCTGATGAATCAGTCCATCATCTATTATATTGATCAGCCGATGTTCGGGCATGATTTCCTGAAACAACGGTCGGATAATCAAATCGAGTCCCTGGCCGGTGTACACTGCGACGATTGTTTTCATAGCTGACCTTTCTTCTCGCACAGTCTTTTCTCAACATAGACGACTTGATTCTGAATCTGGCGGCGTGTATATAAAGGGTAATATGAACCTGGCGGGTCGATCGCCATGACATCATCGCCCCGCCATTTAATCTGATAGGTCAGGGTGGCTGCTTGTTCGACAGTCTGCCTCGTCATGACCGGAAAACTGATTGTAATCGTTTCTCCAGCTTTAACGTCTGAAACTCGCATGAAAATCTGTTTGACCCAGGGGAGCTGCCTTCCAGTTAAAGACTCGCTGCCATCGCCACGCAACAAACGAACAGCGCCGAAAGGCACCCACTCCGGAATGCGAATGATCAAGTCGCTCATATCTTTTTTTGCAATAACTGAGAGACACCCCTCGTGTGGCAGACATGATTTCAGCTCCAGCCATTCACAATTGTGGTTAAACAGCAGATTGATGCTGACGCGGCCGTTGCCGTTTGTTGTCACGATGTGATCCCAGGCTAGATAGAGCCCGCGAGTTCCGGCACCCAGGCAGCAGGTCTGAACATCCATGATGTGTCCTCGCCCCCATTCACCTGCATAAACAAAATCGTTGGGTGCCGCATAGCCGGCAAAAGCACCTTTTAGGCGGTCAGCAACCCGGTAATAAGTTTTCTGGCCAGGGATGTCATTCGCTTTGCTGTCGCTCTGTTCTATCCAGCTGGTGTCTTTCAGCTGAGCTTCGGTCAGATGGTTGCGCACATATTTTTCGACGATTGACCAGTAAGACACATAGCCGGAGAGTGCCAGTTGAATGGCTGTGTCGATCGCGTCAACTAGAGTGCAGGTCTCATGCTCATATTGCTGATCACCGAGATCGCCCGGGGTCCAGCCAAACGTTGTACACTTTTCATGCGCAAACCAGTCAAATCCGCGTTTTGCAAATTGAATCATCTCATCATCGCAGGTAAATCGGCCAAGACGTGCCAAGGATGCCAGAGTACCCATCCGGGTATGAGAATGACCGTTTCGGAATTCATGCGCACCACTCCAGCGGCCATCCGGACCAAAAACACTGCTGTGATTCATGATATAACTGGCGAAGTTTTCACAGAGCTCAAAAGCATCGCGATTGCCGGTCAATTCATGCCATTTAAGCAAGGGCATGATCTGGCGGCCCCAAAAGGCGCATGGATCAACAGCCAGCTTTGTATGGACAGCATCAAAAGACGGCCAGCCGGTGTCGGTGTATTCTGAAGCAGGATAATACCAATAATCGCGTTCTTTACGGGCAATATCTTTGAGGCCGGCGCACAAGTTATCGGCCGCCGCTTTATAGTGCTCATCGCCGGTCGATTCATAAAGCGTGCACAGAGCGAGTAATGTGGCCCGCTGGTCGATCATGCTGGCACTATCTTTAAACTCACTCTGATGATCAATAATAACATCTTCTGAGAAAGAATTCCGCCTATATGTCAGACCTTTTTTCCCGATAAATGAAAGCAGGTTTTTGCGGTAAGCCTTTTCAACATCTTCACCGAGGCGTCTGCCGGTCATCCGGCGAGCCAGGATCAGAGCATCAAC
>DMJC01000205.1 GCA_003451915.1 Clostridiales bacterium | reverse complement strand
GCATGCCGCTGGCCGTTTCAGCCACCCGTGGCGGTGCATTGCCGGCACACGGCAACAAGGTCAGCCCTTTCGAACAAATACCGCCCAGCTGAGACAAGTCATGGTACTGACTCATCTCCCGGCCGAAACCAAATGTGCCGGATGCAGCCAGAACCGGATTTGCCAGCTGCAGGCTGCCGACGGTTGTCCTTAAATCGACCATTCGACCACCTCCGCCGGAAAAACCGGCCCCTCGACGCAGCAACGCAGATGGGTGATGCTATCCCCGGCTGCTTCAGCTTTTATTTTACAGGCACAGACCAGACAGATCCCGATACCGCAGGCCATGCGTTCTTCCAGGGAAACCTGGCAAGGCAGCTGACTGTTTCTGGCGATTTCTGCTATCTTTTGCATCATGATTTTGGGGCCGCAGGTCAGGATTACAGTGCCGGCCTGCGGCGGGAGATCCGTCAACAGGCTTTGCAGTGCCTGGCCGGCGTTTCCGGCAAAATCCATATCGCCGCTGTCCGAGGCAAAAAGCGTCTGGCAAGATAAGACAGCATATTCGTCAGTTAAAAAACTTTCAGATTTTGACCGGTAACCGCAGACGGCAATGCTCTCCACACCCTGCGCATAACACCATTTCTGAACAAAATAAAGCGGAAAAACACCTGTACCGCCGCCGACCGTAATCACTCGGCTGATTTTGCTCAGTTCAAAGCCATGACCCAGCGGCCCGAGTACAGAAATCAACTCACCAGTCTGCCGGCTGGCCAGCCAGGCTGTGCCATCACCGACGATCCGGATGCCGACCTTGATTTGACCGGTCGACGGATCGGCATCCATAATCCCCAGTGGCCTTCGTAATAAATGATTGCAGGATATGTTGACAAACTGGCCTGGCCGGGCTGCTGTTGCGACGACCGGCGCGAGCAGCGTCAGTATGCTGGTCTGTTCATTGAGGCGCTGGTTTTCCAGCACCACAGCCTGACACTCGATTTGCTGCACGGTGGTTTCCTCCTACTTCTTGAGCATGTCATTCTTCATCGGCATTTCGTTCAACGGCAGTATATTGTGCCTGGTCTGTTCGACGATACCGGCAAACGTGCGGATTTCAAAGGGAGTCAAGTCAATCGGCCGAATTTCGCGTTCCAGGCATTCAGTCACAGCTACCAGTGTATCGAGCGAGGTAACCGAGGCAATACCCTGCTCGATTGCCTTGCGGCGCAGGCGAAATCCGCTCTTGCTGCCGGCTTTGTTACCCGGGCTTTCGGTATTGACCATAAACTTGAATTTACCGCTGCTGATCAGATCAATGACATTATTGTCACCATCTTCAATTTTGCGGACTGAACTGCAGGGAATGCCGTACTGGTTCAGATAGTTGGCGGTGCCGCCTGTGCCGAACAGCTCAAAACCCATCCGGTTCAGCCGGTCAGCCAGCGGCACGAGGTCTGGTTTGTCACTGTCACGCACGGTCAGCAGGATGTTGCTGCCTTTGGGCGGAAACTTGAAGCCCGAAGCCAGGATGGCTTTGTACATGGCTTCACTGTAAAGCGTTGAAAGGCCCAGAACCTCGCCTGTGCTCTTCATTTCCGGACCCAGGCTGGTATCGACCTCGTGCAGCTTTTCGAAAGAAAAGACCGGTGCTTTGATGGCATAAACAGCCGGATATCTGGCATAAAGACCTGTCCCATATGGGAAATCTTCCAGGCGGGCGCCCAGCATGATACGGGTGGCCAGGCTGACAATAGGAATTCCAGTCACCTTGCTGATATAAGGCACGGTTCTTGATGATCTTGGATTGACCTCGATGACATAAATCTCATCATTGTAAAGGATGAACTGAATGTTGATCAGGCCGATAACCTTGAGCGCGCGGGCCAGTTTTTCGGTATGATCGATGATGATATTGCGGATCCGCTCGCTGATGTAGGCCGGGAAAATCGAGATTGAGTCGCCGGAATGGACACCGGCCCGTTCAAGATGCTCCATGATGCCCGGAATCAGGATGTTTTGTCCGTCAGAAACCGCATCGACTTCGAGTTCGACACCCATCAGGTATTTGTCGACCAGGATTGGATGTTCCTGTTCAACGAGGTTGATGATCCGCATGTATTCGATCATTTCATGATCACTGTAGACGATGGCCATCCCCTGCCCGCCCAGCACATAAGACGGACGCACCAGAACCGGATAACCGAGATCCTCAGCCGCTGTCAGAGCCTGCTCAGTCGTGAAAACCGTCGTGCCGCGCGGTCTTTTGATCTCACATTGTTCAAGAATGGCATCAAAGCGCTGACGATCCTCAGCGGCATCGACACCATCGGCTGAGGTGCCGAAGATCGGCAGCCCCATGTCAGAGACCGCCTTGATCAGTTTGATCGCTGTCTGGCCGCCAAACTGGCAGATCGCGCCGGCTGGCTGTTCATTTTCGATGATTGCGCGGACGTCATCGGCGGTCAGCGGTTCAAAGTAAAGCCGGTCGGATGTGTCGAAGTCGGTTGAGACCGTTTCCGGATTGTTATTGGCAATAATCGCTTCGTAGCCCATTTCTCGCAGCGCCCAGACTGAATGGACCGAGCAGTAGTCAAACTCGATTCCCTGACCGATCCGGATCGGACCGGAGCCGAGCACAAGAATTTTTTTACGGTTGGTTGGCTGTGCTTCATTAGTCATATCAAAAGAAGAGTAAAAATAAGGTGTGACTGCGTCGTACTCACCAGCGCAGGTATCGACCATTTTGTAGGTATATGCCAGACCGAGTGCTTTGCGGGCCGCGCGGACATCGTCGGCCTTCAGGCCACTCAGCCGGGAAATATAAGTATCAGTAAAGCCCTGGCGGACAGCCTTGGTCAGCAAGGCTGGTTCAATGCTCGCAGCGGCTTGGGCTTTAAGACTTTCCAGCGCCAGTTCGGTCCGCACAAGATGATTGATCTTGGTCAGAAAAAATTTATCAATCAGAGTTTCAACATAGAGCGTTTCGATATCAAAGCCGCGGCGTAAACCCTCGGCCAGGGCAAACAGGCGCATATCATCGGCCTGTTTGATCCTCGGCCAGAGTTCCTCGTCGGACATTCCGGTGAAGAGAGCCATTTTCAAGCCCATCTGATTTATTTCCAGAGAACGGATCGCCTTCATCAATGAGGCCTCAAAAGTGCCGGCGATTGACATGACTTCGCCGGTTGCTTTCATC
>DMJC01000219.1 GCA_003451915.1 Clostridiales bacterium | reverse complement strand
GGAGATCAGCGAAGCCTTGACCGGAGACAACCTGCTGGTCATCGCCGTGGACAACGCCCCAAATGACCGGGTCTATCCGCAGGCGGCCGACTTTACTTTTTATGGCGGATTGTACCGGGATGTCAACATCATCGGCGTCAGCGATGCTCATTTTACCTTGGATCATTTCGGCGGTCCTGGCCTGAAGGTCACTCCTGAGGTACAGGGGCAAGATGCCCGGGTGACAATCGAAACATGGGTCAGCAACTTTAAAAGCGGCCAGTCCTTGCGTTATATGATTCTCAACGACCATGGCAGCCAGATCGCACAGACAGTGTCCAATGACAGCCGGGCGACCTTGGATGTGAAAGATGTCCGCCTGTGGCAGGGCCGCAGAGATCCGTATCTTTACACTGCCAGAATTGAACTGATCGAACAGGGACAAGTGATAGACAGCGTATCCGCCCGATTCGGCTGCCGAACCTATCAGATCGATCCTGAAAAAGGTTTCATCCTCAATGGTGAAGCATATCCGCTGCGCGGTGTTTCCCGCCATCAGGACCGTTGGGGAATCGGCAATGCGCTGCTGCCCGAGCACCATCGCGAAGATATGGACCTGATCTGTGAAGCAGGTTTCACCACCATCCGGCTGGCACATTATCAGCACGACCAGTGTTTTTATGATCTTTGCGACGAGCGCGGGATGGTTGTCTGGGCTGAAATTCCCTATATTTCGCAGCACATGCCGACAGCCAGCGAAAACACCGTCAGCCAGATGAAGGAGCTCATCGTCCAGAATTACAACCACCCCTCAATCGTCGTGTGGGGCTTGTCGAATGAGATCAGCATGAAGGGTGACACTGACCCGGATCTGATCGAAAATCATCATATATTGAATAACCTGTGCCATGCGATGGATCAGACCCGTCTCACTACCATGGCTGTACTTTCTCACTGTCCTATCGAAAGCCCCTATGTTCAGATTCCCGACGTCGTGTCCTACAACCACTACTTTGGCTGGTATGGCGGTGATACTTCAATGAACGGCCCCTGGTTTGACAATTTTCATGCCAAGTATCCCGGCAAGCCGATCGGCTGCTCAGAGTATGGCTGGGAGGCATTGAACTGGCATACCTCGCAACCGCAACAAGGTGATTACACCGAGGAATATCAGGCCTATTACCATGAGGAACTGATCCGTCAGCTGTTCTCACGCCCGTACATCTGGGCTACCCATGTCTGGAATATGTTTGACTTTGGCGCTGACGCCCGCAATGAAGGCGGCGAGAACGGCCAGAATCACAAGGGGCTGGTCACGTTTGACCGCCGATACAAAAAAGATGCTTTTTACGCTTACAAAGCCTGGCTGTCGGATGAACCTTTCATCCACCTGTGCGGCAAACGTTACATCAACCGTGTTGAAGCGGTCACCAGAGTCACTGTTTATTCCAACCAGCCGGAGGTCGAGCTGTTTGCCAACGGTATCTCGCTGGGCCGTCAGAAAGGCGAGCATTTCTTCTATTTTGATGTGCCGAACCAAGGCGAAACGCAATTGGCCGCTGTTGCCGGCGATTTAAAAGACGAAGGCAAAATCTGCAAGGTCGAGACCTTCGATGAGGCTTACAGGCTTAAGGAAAAGAACGCCATTCTGAATTGGTTCGATATCACTGCGCCCGAAGGATATTTTTCACTCAATGACAAGGTCAGCGAGATCATGAAATCGATCAAAGGCAAGCTGCTGTTTATGGGGCTGTTAGCTAAAATGATGCCCAAAAAAGGCGACAAGGCAGCCGGAGGCTTTGAAATGAACGATGCCATGCTGAACATGCTTGGTGGCTTCACAGTCCTGCGGCTTAGCGGCCTGATCGGGGCTGTCGGTGTGAATCTGACCCGGGAAGACCTGTTGAATCTGAATGCCAAGCTCAACAAGATCAAGAAAAAATCTTGAGGACAATGCTTATGAAATATAGGGAAATAGGCAAAACAGGCCATAAGGCCAGCATAATCGGTCTTGGTTGTGAACACCTGGATAACAAGCCATATGAACAGGTGCAAGAAACAATCGATGCTGCGCTGGAGTGCGACATCAACCTGCTTGATGTTTTCATGCCGGGACGGGAAGTAAGAGAAAACATCGCCAGGGCATTGGGCACACACTGCAAGGATGTACTGATTCAAGGGCATATCGGATCTACTGATATTAATCAGAAATACGACATATCCCGTGATTTGCCTTTGGTAAAGCGCTACTTCGAAGATATGCTGCGCATCTTTGGCCGAATTGATTTCGGCATGATGTTTTTCATCGATTCTGAGGATGATTTCAAAGGTGTCTTTGAGACCGGTTTCGCAGATTATGTGCTCAAGCTCAAACGAGATGGCGATATCGGCCATATCGGCTTCAGTTCACATAATCCGCATACCGCAATCAGAGCCATCAATACCGGACTGCCGGAAATGATGCTGTTCAGCATCAATCCAGCCTTCGATATGCTGCCGGTCGGCGAATATGTCTTTGATTATTATGAAAAAGGGTTTGGCGCTGATCTGTTCCGGGGGATTGATCCCAGGCGGACAGAACTGTACCAGCTATGCGACAAAAACAGATCGGCATCAACGTCATGAAAACGTTGGGCGCAGGCAAGCTGATACTGCCTGAACACACACCTTTCGCGAAACCGCTGACTGTACAGCAGTGCATGCACTATGCTCTCACGCACCCCGCCGTTGCAAGCGTGCTGATCGGATGCAAGAACAGGGCAGAAGTCCTGAACGCCGTACGCTACCTCGATATGAGCGACGAGGAGCTCGACTATGCAGAAGTGCTTGGCTCGCTTCGTAATGATTTCCGCGGCAACTGTGTATACTGCAGCCACTGCCAGCCCTGTCCGGTCAATATAGACATCGCGACAGTCAACAAGTACCTTGATATCGGACGGCTCGATAAGGATAATGTATCGCCTTCTTTACGATCACACTATCAAGGTTTGAGTGCCACCGGCAGAGACTGCATCGCCTGCGGAAGCTGCGAAGCGCGCTGCCCGTTCGGTGTTGAGATCATTAAGAACATGGCTGAGGCAGAGCTGCTGTTTTCGGAATTCATCCGCTGATCTTACTCCGGGTACTCTTTAATAACTGTTTCCATGAATCAAGTCACTGTCGGCCGAGGCCCCTGGTCTTGACTCAGAAGCCCCTTCAACAGAAACCGGACAAGACTGGGTTTCTGTTTACGGTACGGTTTCCCGGCCAGGATCAGCTGCTCCACCCTGATCCGGTCCAGGATAGCTACAGGCACTTCGTACGGATTTTCCGAGAGTACGGCCATATCTGCAATCTTGCCGATCTCCAGGCTGCCTCGCTCTCTTTCGTCGAAAGTGTCCCAGTAGCCGAAATAGGTGGCCATCCTGAGAGCTTCAAATACGGTCAGTGACTGATCTCTGACCGGACGGTTGCAGGCACGGTGAATCCATTCGATTGGATCGGGCTTCATCGATGGTCCATCCGAATTCAGGGACATGACGATACTGGCGTCGAGAAATTTCCGGAAGGGACGGAGGTTTGCGAACCTTAAGCCGAGTGATTCGCGCAGCAACGGATTTAGAAGCGGAATACCCGCCTCGGTTGGAATCTGAATGCCATACTCAGCGCAGATACGGATTCCTTCTTCGGTTGGCAGAAAAGCATGGATGATGCCATGGCGGTGGTCCTGACGCGGATGATCGTCGAGGGCAGTTTTGAGTGCACGAACAGCCTGATTGAAGGCAGCGTCGCCAACTGCGTGCATTTCGATCTGCAAGCCAAGCCGGTTGGCTTTCTTGCAGAAATCGATCACCTGGTCGTCACGATAGAAGAGGACGCCTTTGCTGTCCTGCTTCTCATAAGGTTCAAGCAAGGCAGCGTCAAGTGACATGAGGCTGCCGTCGAGCGCTGTGGCAAAGCAGCCACCAACTCTTGGAAGTTTGCGTCGGGTGACCTTATCGACGTCCATGGTCTGGAAGAATAGCCGCATCTGGAATCCCCGGCCGACAGCCCGGCTGACCATTCGCTCCAGATCAACATCAAGATCCCGACGAAAGCCGACACCGCTGGCGGAGCTGATTTTGCCAATACCCTTTGCAGCCAATGTGTCGAATGCCCGCAACATGTTTCTGATTAGGCCGAAGATGGGTACTGAACGTGTGCAATAGCTGCTTATTGCGAAAAAAGCTTCTTCCTTCATTTCACCGGATTCTGCGTCGAATCCGCGCAAGCAGCTGATCTGGCCAGCCAAGGCATCGATCAGCACCTGGTTGACAATGCAGGCATGTCCATCAAGCTTGAACAGCACTATTTGCCTGGTCCGCGAAACCGAGTCTAAATCCTGACGACTAATCAGCCTGCCTTCTTCAACTGTAAATGACGATACCCCGAAAGCCATAATCATCTTGTCATGGGATTTCCCGGCATGCTCTTTCAGAAGCTCGAGGATCTCAGTGTTGCTANNGGGCGAAGCTGGCAAAATGAATATGGCTGTCAGCAAATGAGGGAATCAGTGCTTTGGTTCCAAGGTCGATGACAGGCCAGCTGTCATACGTTGACGGAAGATGATTGCCGACATATTCAATCCGTCCCCGCTTCTCGACCAGGTAATCTGCGATTGTATTCCGGGCGTCGCATGTGATAATTGTACCTTTATAAACACCTGTCATAATTTCGCCACCCTTCACCTGATTTCATTATAACACTCACCTTGCTGGTCAGATTCAGCACCTTTAACTCGGGCATGTTGCCATTAGTCGATTGTTCAAATCGACAAAATCACGGTCAAAAAAAATTGATTATAAATCTTGCTTTTTAGCGAATTAGCCACTTGACATTTTATTACTACGGGTGTAGTATTAGCTCGAGATGATTACTACACTTGTAATGATTACGAGATACAGACATATGCAATGATTCAGAGGTGCAAGGTATGAAAAAGCTTTCAGACAATGAACTGGAAATCATGATGGCGATTTGGAAGGCGAAGGAACCCGTCAAATCTGCTTTCGTGTCTGAAAATATGAAGGCGAAGGGATGGGCGCAAACGACGATCACCACTTTTCTGTCGCGGCTGGTGGAGAAAGGTTTTCTCAAATGTGACACAAAAGGCCGGACGAACACCTACACGCCGATCATTGCGGAGCATGAATATCTGAAGCTTAGAAACAAAAACTACATCGAGCGATTCTATGACAGTTCGGTCAAGAACATGGTGGCCGAGCTCTATCATCATCAGTTGATCAGTGATGAAGACCTGGAAGAACTCCGACAATTCATCAAGGATATAGACAAGTGGGGGTAATCTCTATGCTTGATACTGTATTTGAATCCCTCATTGAGGTCTCATTGTCATCTTCAGTTATGATCCTTCTGCTGCTTCTGTTTTCAAAAGCGGTTAATCGCCAATTCATGGCTAAGTGGCGTTATTGGGTATGGCTGATCATCGCCGTCCGACTGATCGTGCCTTTCAACATAAACATTGCGAGTCCGCCTGTTCAACTGCCCATATCCGAAATAGTCAGTGGATTGACCACGATGACATCTGAGCAGCAGTCGATTTTGCAGGAGCCATCCACTGGAGGGGCGCTCGTCTCGTCGGTAAATCTTCGTCCGCAAAACATTGCATCCTCAGATTCTGCAGATGCTAATGCCGGTGCTGATATCCTGCGTGCTGATACCCTGAGTGCTGATACCCTTAGTGCCAATGTTTTTAATTTGGTGAACATCCTGTGGATTCTCTGGATTGCAGGTGCAGCTGTTTTCATGCTCTGGCACCTGATGTTTTCCACATCTTGCTGTTCCTCTTACAAGTAATACTATTCACAAGCTTACTATGCTACATAAGGTATAAAAGATCATAAGAGACCTGTGTTCGCAAAAGTTCGAGCATTGAATTTATTATAAACCGAATTTCGGAATAATCCGAATCATCAATGGATTCTGCCCGGCTCAAGGCATATTGATAAAAAACATACTATAAACTTACGCCGTTTTAGGCAATACTTTACATTAAACAGCTTGAATTGTTTCGACACCCGATGTATCATGTTTACAGGTAGAGCCTTTATGGGCTCAAGTATACAATAAATTACCGGGGGTAATGATGGAGATCAAGCGAGACAGATATCTCAATCAGCTGATCAAGTATCAGTGGAATGGACAGGTTAAAGCTATTACCGGTATCAGAAGATGTGGGAAATCTTATCTGCTGCGTACCTTATTTTATAATTACCTTCTTGAACACGGCGTTAAAAATGAACAGGTTATTTCAATTGAATTAGATTTAGCCAGAGATATAAGATTTAGAAATCCGCTTGAGCTTTCGGCATATATCAGAGGAAAAGTTGATGGGAAGCAAGATAATTATTATCTTTTCATTGATGAAATTCAAATGTCGGATCAAATTAAAAACCCATATAACCCGCATGGCAAAGAAATCACTTTTTACGATGCGCTAAATGATTTGCGGGAGTTAAAAAATCTTGATGTTTACGTCACCGGCAGTAATTCAAAGATGTTATCATCAGACATTCTTACGGAGTTCAGGGG
>DMJC01000043.1 GCA_003451915.1 Clostridiales bacterium | reverse complement strand
CCAGAACAGGTTTTGCTTGATATTGCGAATCGTCTGCTTGCTCAGGCGGATGGCTGTCGGCACGTCACGGAGATCAGAACGCATCAGCACGATATCCGCACTTTCCATGGCGACATCGGTGCCGGAGCCGATGGCGATGCCGATGTCGGCCTGAACCAACGCAGGTGCGTCATTGATACCGTCGCCAACCATGGCAACGATTCGTCCTGCTGCCTGAAGTTTCTTGACTTCACCGGCTTTGTCCTGCGGCAGGACTTCCGCCAGAATTTTATCAATTCCGACCGTCCGGGCAATAGCTGAAGCTGTCCTTTGATTATCACCTGTGATCATGGCAACCTGGATGCCCATGGCTTGCAGGCCGGCGATGGCTGAACGGCTGCCTGGTTTGACGACATCGGCGACAGCGACAATTCCCGCTGGCTGGCCATCAAGAGCGATGAACATCGGCGTCTTCCCTTCGCCGGCCAAACGATCTGCATGTGTTGCCAAATCGTCCAGATCAATATCTCTTTCCAGCATCAGCTGGCGATTGCCGGCCAGAATGTTCTGCCCCTCGACAGTAGCTTCGATGCCACGGCCGGTGATCGATTGGAACCGGCTAGTCGGAATCAGGGTCAGTCCTTTGGCCTGGGCATCATTGACGATAGCCTGCCCTAAAGGATGTTCAGAATTTATCTCAGCCGAGGCTGCCAGAATAAGCAATTTTTCCGCTGGCAGACCGCCAGCGGGTACGATATCAGTCACGGTTGGTTTGCCTTCGGTAATTGTACCTGTTTTATCCAGAATGACCGTGTTGACCTTATGCGCAGTTTCCAGCGCTTCACCGCCTTTGATCAGGATACCGTGTTCAGCTCCTTTACCGGTACCGACCATGATGGCAGTCGGTGTGGCCAGCCCGAGGGCACAAGGGCAGGCAATAACCAGAACCGAAATGAAAATGGTCAAGGCAAACTTGAGATCCCCTGTGCCGAAAAACCAGGCTAATCCGGCAAGAACAGCGATCACGCAGACGACGGGGACGAAATATCCCGAAACGATGTCAGCCATCTTGGCAATCGGAGCCTTCGAGCCCTGGGCATTCTCGACGAGCTTGATGATCTGAGCTAATGCGGTTTCGCTGCCGATTTTTTCGGCCCGGAAACGGACTGAACCGGTGGTGTTCAAAGAGGCTGCGTAGACCTGGTCGCCGGTTTTCTTGTCAACCGGCATACTCTCTCCAGTCAGCATGGATTCATCAACAGCTGTGTGACCTTCAATGACTGTACCGTCAACCGGTATTTTCGCGCCCGGGCGGACGATGATGATGTCTCCGATTTCGACCTCACTGATCGGAATTTCCAATTCAGAACCTAGCTGAAGAATAATCGCTGTTTTGGGCGCAAGACCCATTAATTTCTTGATGGCTTCACTGGTTCGGCCTTTGGAAACAGCTTCAAGTGCTTTGCCCAGGAGAATCAGCGTGATAATCACCCCAGCTGTTTCATAGTATAGGGCTTCGACCGCCTGAAAGTGTCCTGCGGCGATCTGAAATGTATTGTAAACACTGTATATGATCGCAGCTGTTGTCCCGATTGCGATCAGCGAATCCATATTCGGGCTGCGCTGCAGCAGTGCCTTGAAACCGACGGTGTAAAATCTGTAGCCGGCGCCAATCACCGGTACAACCAGGATCAGTTCAGTCAGGGCATAAATCAGCGCATAGTTCATCGGGTCTAATCCGGCTGGAAACGGCAGCTGGATGAATTTGATCATCGGCACCATCGCGATATAGAGCAGCGGCAGGGACAGCATGGCTGAGATGATAAATTTCAGCCATAGAACTTTTATTTCATGTTGCTTGCGGTCACGGTCAGCGTCAACGGTTTCAGTTTTGTTGAGATCGAGAGCCTGATAGCCTGCTTTCTCAATGGCTGAACGAATGGCCGGCAGACGGATCTGCTGCGGGTCATAGTACACGGTGGCCTTTTCAGTGGCGAAATTGACCGAAGCCTGACTAACACCGGCCATCTTGCGGACAGCTTTTTCCACACGCTGGGCACAAGCGGCACAGGTCATGCCCCCGATGGGAATTGTGACTGTGCCTTGATTATTGATGAGCTGAGTATCCATTGAAGTTTCCTTTCCAGATTGTTGTCCGTTGTGATTGACCGATTGAACAACCCGTGATACCATTTAAACATATATTACTCTATTAGCAAGTACGCACTATTTTGTAACATACTTCCCTAAATGATACTATGGAGGTAATAATAATGAATAATGAACATCTCGAATATAATTGTCCGGTCGACGCAACACTGGATATGATCGGCGGCAAGTACAAATCCCTGATTTTATGGCATCTGATCGACACGACCCTGCGCTTTGGCGAACTGCGACGCTTGATCACACAGGCAACGCCGAAAATGATCACCCAGCAGCTAAGGGAACTGGAAAACGATCAGCTGATTACGAGAACGGTCTATCAAGTCGTGCCGCCTAAGGTCGAGTATCAGCTGACCGAGCTCGGACTCAGCCTGCGGCCGATTCTGACAGCGATGTATGAATGGGGTGCCGGCTATCTGTCCGATCGGGGACTGACTGCCAATTGCTCGATGACCGATTCACCCTGTCAGAATTGTCAGTGACAGCTGATGTTTAATCAACAACAGTTATTGTCGCTGTGATCATGCCCATCCAGCAGCTGTAATCGATCTGACCCGTTCTGGACGGTGTGAATTCAATGACATTCTCTCCGGGTTTGAAAGTATGTTCAATGCCGTATGCTTGAATGATCATCCGGTTATTGCAGCCATTGATGCTGCCGTCGGGCGCATTGATCAACCAGCGGACCGGCCTGCCAGCCTGGACAGTGATATCAGGATAACGTCGTGCTGATAAAGTACTGCTAATCTGCTGAACGCCATTCTGGAGGTCAGCCGAGGTTACATCGGTCTGGACGTTGCCCGTCGAGGGTTCGGGTGTGTTGATTGTAAGGCCTGATAATGTCCAGCCTTGTGAAAACATGGCCAGACCGAGGACTACCACCAGCACGGCACCGGCTGTCATGATTTTACGGGTGAATTTTTTGCCGAGTGCCGAGGTCAGGGCTCCCAGGCTAAACATCAGCGGGACAGTTCCCAGGCTGAATATAAGCATGGAAAGAGCTCCTGTTAACGGATGTCCTGTCGACAAGGCATAGATTTGCATGGCTTGGAGCGGTCCGCAGGGCATCAGGCCATTCAGCAACCCGACAACCAAGGGACTGCTGCTTTTCTGCCGGCCGGTATCTGACCATTGAGATAAGAATCTGGGCAAATGCGGGCTCAGACGGCGCAGCCAGGGAAACAGGCCCAGCATATTGATACCCATGATCACCATGAAAACACCCGCAATAATTTTCAAAACACCTTGCAGGGGATTCGAAAGGGTCAGAGCAGAACCCAAAGCACCAACAATGAAGCCGACAATAGTATAGGAGATAACACGGCCGGCATTATAGAGCAAAGCACTCCGCAAGGAGGATGAGTTGCTATCTGCTGCCTGTGTCGCTTCTTGCGGCAGGCACTGCGACAGATTGATGCCCCCGCACATCGCCACACAATGAACCGATGTCAGCAGCCCAATGACAAACAGCATGCCGTAACTCATGTCGGCATTGGCCAGCTGGCTGGGCACCAGCAGGTTCGGGATGCCAAAGCGCTGCAGCAGAAAATAAAGAGCAGTCACAATCAGCAGAAGGCCGGCGAATCTGGCTAAATTCGGCGATTGTAGGATCTGACTGTCGACAACCTGATAACCTGCCTTTTCAATGGCTGCAATGATGTCCGCCAGCGATACGATTGCCGGATCATAGCTGACATCAGCCAAACCGGTGTTGTAACTGACTTTGGCACGATGTATACCGGGTAATTTCCGCAAACTTCTGTCAATTCTTTGCTGGCAGCTGATGCAAGTCATGCCGCTGATCCGCAACCTTTTGTTTTTTATGGCAGAACTCATGAAACACACTCCTAGTCTTCTCTTGCTTAAAGACTATATCTGAAAAGTATGGAGAATTTATGGAGATCGGGTAGGACCCCGGCCATTAT
>DMJC01000093.1 GCA_003451915.1 Clostridiales bacterium | reverse complement strand
GCCCGAAACTGACGTCCTGAGCAGGAGTACCTGACAACGCGGCAACCAAAGCCGCAGATTGAAATCGGCAGCCTTCCAGCTGAAAAGCCAGTGCTTCAATAAAATCTGAATCAAGTGCGTCAGAATAAATCACAGCTTGCCGGATCAGGCCTTCTTCAATAACCAGACCGATGTCAAGATGGCCCCAGACAAAACGGTGGTCAATGCGAGCGTTAAATTTGATCGATTGGCCATAGCGCCATGACCAGGAAGCAAAGTGATGATAAAGATCATGTAATTGAGGATCATCTTGGTAATCAGCGTCGACTGCACGTATTATTTGATTATTGGCGGCATAGCGCTGACAGAAAGAATCTTCCATTGCCTGAGCCATGCCGGTTACGGTGATCTCTGGCTTGAGCTCACGGAGGTTGATCACCCGTGATTTAACCGATGCGATACCTTTGGCCTGAAGCTTGCTGGCAGAAACGGTCAAGTAGCGGGCTAAGCGGCCGTAATCAGAATCAATGAGCAGAGTGCCATGATGCAGGCCGACATCCTGCAGCAGACCGAAGGCATTACCGGAGAATTTCCGGCCTTCGGCCAGAACATCATTGCGGCCCGATCGCTCGGCATGGATACCTTGCGCGTTAACAGCGCTGGTGATTAAAGCAAAATTATCATCGAGACTGAAAGTGCGGCGAGGCATAATCAAAGAAAAGTTCAGATTGCCAAGATCGTGATAGACAGCACCGCCGCCGGTCGTCCGTCTGGCCAGTTGACCGCCCTCGCTTTCGAGGAGACCGGTCTGGCATTCGGTCCAGGCATTCTGGTTGCGGCCGATCACAACGGTGTTCTGATTTTGCCAGAGATAAAGGATGCCGCACAAACTGCCAGCTTGAACCACATCTGCCTGCAACAATCTGACCAGGTGCTCTTCGAGCGCCAGATTCATCCAGGGATCATGCTTTTCCGAATGAATCAGCAGTAAACGGCCCATCATCACAAAAGCAGGACTCTGGCCTGCCGGGCAGCTTTTTGGCATTCATCAGGCAAAGGCTGGTCCGTGATCAAGGTATGAATGTTCTGCAGACGGGCAAAGGTATAGGGCATCGAGAAATTGATTTTACTGGAGTCAATCAGCAGGATGACCTGCTGGGCTTTGCGAATGATCAGCCGCTTGAGTTCAGCCTCGTAATAATCGCCGCAGGAAAAACCGCTGCCAAGCGAAAAGGCGCTGGCCGCAATAAAAGCCTGATCAATGTTGAGGGTTTTGACATACTCGACAGCATTGAAGCCAGACAAGGTCAGGGTTTCGCGGTTGAGTTGCCCGCCGGTCAGATTGATTTTAACATTCTGGTTTTTAACCAGTTCCAAGGCAATGTTCGGTGCCGGTGTCAAGACAAACAGATTCTGGTCAGGCAAACGTTGGGCAAAGCACATGCAGGTCGTGCCGGAGTCGATGTAAATTGAACGGCCGGGTGTCACCAGCCGGATAGCTTTGTCGGCAATACTCAGCTTGGCCACAGTGTTTTCAGCCTGGCGCTGGGTATAGGCGGCCTCTTTAAGCATCGACAGGTGGGCCAGTGATTTAGCGCCGCCGCGTGTCCTGATGATTCGCCCCTGCCTTTCTAAAAATTCCAGGTCACGGCGCAAAGTCATGCTGGATACTGACGGGTAGCGGGCTTCCAGTTCGGCCAGCCGCACTTCGCCTTTGGACTGGATATACTGATTGATATCATCGCGCCGATCGCCTGACATAGAAACCTCCCGAAATGTGATTAATCATGTGTGAATTATCTGTCAGATCGCATCATAGCACAACTTGATAATATAATCAACGATATATTTAGCAAAATATTATGTTAAATTGGTTAGATATTAACAAATAATATCTTTTGTTAGGGCAAAAAGTGCCTGATTTTTGGGCATTATGCCAAATTTTGCCATTATGATAAATTGATGTAAAATATTAACAATATGTTGTTAACATATAACATTTAACGTGCTATAATCTGACATGAATGAACGGTGCGATACAAGGGAGGTTATTTCAATGAAAACAAAAGCAGTCCGATTATATGGAAAAGAAGATCTTCGGCTCGAGGAGTTCGAGTTGCCGGCCATCCAGCCGGATGAAATCCTGGCAAAAATCATATCCGACAGCATTTGCATGTCGAGCTACAAAGCAGCCATCCAGGGATCCGATCACAAGCGTGTCCCTGCTGACATTGCTGTAAATCCGGTCATCATCGGCCACGAGTTCTGCGGCGAGATCATCGAGGTCGGCAGCCGCTGGGCTGACCAGTTTAAACCCGGCGACCGATTCGCCATCCAGCCAGCAATCAATGATCCTGCTAATGTTTATGCAGCACCGGGTTACACTTTCCGTTATATCGGCGGTGCGGCCACACACATCGTCATTCCGGCAGTGGTCATGGAACATGGCTGTCTGCTGCAGTACAAAGGTGACGCTTTTTATTTCGGTTCACTCGGCGAACCGGTATCCTGCATCGTCGGCGGTTTCCACGTCAATTACCATACCACAGCCGGCAGCTATGAACATCACATGGGTATAGTCGAAGGCGGCAATATGGCATTACTGGCAGGTGTCGGCCCGATGGGGTTGGGTGCCATTGACTATGCTTTGCATGGTCCCCGTCAGCCCAAACTTATGGTGGTTACCGATATTGATGCTGCCCGGCTGGCTCGTGCCGAGTCGATCTATACGGTAGAAGAGGCTGCCCGCTGCGGCGTCAAGCTGGTTTATCTCAATACATCCGGCCTTGAGGATGTTCCGGCCAGACTGCTCGAACTCAGCGGTGGTAAAGGCTATGATGATGTATATGTCTACGCGCCGGTCGCAGCAGTCGTTGAACAGGCTGACAAAATCCTGGGCTATGACGGATGCCTGAACTTTTTTGCTGGCCCGGCCAATCCGGCCTTCGGCGCTCAGTTCAATTTCTATAACGTTCACTATAATGCCACCCATGTTGCCGGCAACAGCGGCGGTAATACTGACGACCTCGTTGAGTCACTCGAATTGATGGCTGCCGGTAAAATCAATCCCTCGTCAATGATCACCCATGTTGGCGGGTTGGACAGTGTCATTGACACAACCTTGCGTCTGCCGAAAATTCCAGGCGGCAAGAAATTGATTTATACACAGATCAGCATGCCTTTGACTGCGATCGCAGATTTCCGCGCCTTGGGAGCTGAAAATGAAATATTCCGTAAATTAGCAGATATTGTTGAACAAAATAATGGCCTGTGGTGCGGTGAAGCAGAAAAGTACCTGTTGGCGAATGCGAGACGGATAACGGATAACGGATAAACCTGAGCAGAGCTCAGGCTGATAATGGATCGGATTTTTTTGAAAGAGGGTATGGGATTTAATGCATGATTGGATTGAACAGATGGGCGGGCCACTGAATATTGCTGCGGCTATTGCACCGGCTATCCGAGGCGTTTTTGGTCAGGGAAAGGTGCTTCTGGCAGCTTTCAGTCCTGATGACAGTCCGTCCGGTGCGGCGTTGGTGATCGATGCAGCGGCGCAGGACGGTTTGGAAGCTGTTTATAGTGTGTTGCGCCAGTCGGCATCCGGAATGACCGGTTTGCCGGAACGCATTGTTTTTTCTGGTATTGGCAGCTTTGAGCTATTGGTGCCTGCTGCTAAAGCCAGCACTCGCATGGCTGGCCGGGTTGCCCTGGTCACTGGCGGCGCTCAAGGTTTTGGTGAGGGAATTGCCCGCGAACTGGCAGCGGCCGGTGCAACACTGGCTATCGCAGATCTTAACCAGACGCTGGCGGAAGCTGTCGCCGGCTCACTCAACCAGCAATACGGCAGCGGCACAGCCTTGGCTATTCCAGTCAATGTCGGTGACGAGGATTCCGTTCAGTCGATGATCCAACAAATTGTTCTGCGTTTTGGCGGTCTCGATCTGCTGGTCAGTAATGCCGGTGTCCTTCGGGCTGGCGGACTGGAAGAGATGACCCTGCAGAACTTTGAATTTGTCACCCGCATCAATTACACGGCATTCTTTCTGGTGACCAAATACGGATCACGCCCGATGAAAATACAGTCACGCTTTGATCCGGATTATACATCGGATATCGTGCAGATCAATTCCAAATCAGGCCTGGAAGGGTCAAACAAGAATTTCGCCTATGCCGGCGGCAAGTTTGGCGGTATTGGCCTTGTCCAGAGTTTTGCCAAAGAACTGGTCGAGCAGCGGATCAAGGTTAATGCGATCTGTCCCGGCAATTATTATGAAGGGCCATTGTGGAGTGATCCGGAAAAGGGTCTTTTTGTGCAGTATCTGCAAGCCGGCAAGGTGCCCGGTGCCAGGTCGGTTCAGGAAGTCTATGATTTTTATGTCGCGAAAGTGCCAATGCGCCGCGGCTGCTCGCCCAAAGATGTCACGAGGGCGATCCTTTATTGTGTCGAACAGCAATATGAAACTGGCCAGGCGATTCCGGTCACTGGCGGCCAGAATATGCTTAAATAAGTAACAAGTATCAAGTATCAAGTTACAAGTAACAAGTAACAAGTAACGAGTTACAAGTAACAAGTATCAAGTATCAAGTATCAGATATTGGGAGGTTTATTTATGGCAACACCTGTCATCATGCCACGCCAGGGCCAGTCTGTTGAAAGCTGCATCATCGGCAAATGGCACAAGAAGCCAGGGGACACCGTTGCAGTCGGTGATACCCTGTTTACTTACGAGACTGACAAAGCAACTTTTGATGAGACTGCAGTCGTTTCCGGCACTATGCTGGCCGTGTTTTTTCAGGAAGGCGACGATGTGCCCTGCCTGCTGAATGTCTGCGTCATCGGGCAACCCGGCGAAGATATTTCGGCCTTTCTGCCGGAGGGGTCGACTGCTGAAGCTGCACTGGCAGTGGCTGCACCGGTTGCCGCAGCACCCGCAGCTACAAGCGCCGAAGCACCTGCGCCGGCAACATCAGCCCATGCAACGGGTTCGATGCCGGAAGCTGTCAGCCCGCGCGCCCGCAGCCTGGCGGAACGCAGTGGCGCTGACCTGCGCATGGCAACCGGCAGTGGTCCTGCAGGCCGGGTAATCGAGCGGGATGTCCGTCAGCTGATCGATCACGGTATCCTGGCTACGCCGGCCGTCGGCAGTTATGATGCCGGCACAGTCGGCACAGGCCTGGGTGGTCGCGTCCGTATCGAAGACACGCTGGCGAAAGCGGCTGTCATCGGCGAGGCAAGCGGTCCTGTTGAAATCCAGCTGACCAGACCCGTTGATGCTCAGGATTCCTGGACAGAAAAACACAGCACGATCCGTAAAGTCATCGCCCGTCAGATGCAGCAGTCGCTGTCAACCATGGCCCAACTGACACACAACGCCAGCTATGATGTCACGGCCATTCAACAGCTGCGCGCCCAGCTGAAGGCTGCCGCAGAAAAAGGCCTGGCAGAAAAAGGATACAGCCTGGCTGGTTCCATCCCGACGCTCGGCGATATTGTCCTTTATGCCGTCTCGCGAGTGCTGCTGCGCCATCCGGCCTGCAATGCGCATTATGATGATGAAAAGATGACCTACTTCCGTCACGTCAATCTCGGTGTCGCTGTCGATACACCGCGCGGCCTGATGGTTCCCACGCTTTTTGCCGCTGACACACTGTCACTCAGTGAAATCTCAAGCCAGGTCAAAGAACTCGCCGCTGAATGCCGCAAAGGCACCATCAGTCCCGACAAGCTCAAAGGCGGCACTTTCACAGTGTCGAACCTGGGCTCTTTCGGCATTGAGTCTTTCACACCGGTCATCAATCCGCCGCAGACCTGCATTCTGGGTGTCAACACCATCACCACC
>DMJC01000097.1 GCA_003451915.1 Clostridiales bacterium | reverse complement strand
GCGTCCGCTGACAGCAGTTTTTAAGCTTTTCATCTTATTGACATGATTTGTCATTGGCTATAAAATCATTTTGTAACTCTTATTCCAATTTCATGTCCTGCTGTAAATCGCAAAACAGTCGAAAGGCTGTGACGCAAAGCTAAAGGGTCTGTCGGGCGTTTACCCCATGATAGCCAGCTGCCGAAAGAGGAGGTCATTTATGCGATCCAACATCAAAATTCTATCACTTGCCATCGCCTGCCTGCTGGTGATCGCTGTTCTTTTCGCAGTAATTCCTGCGATAATGCCGGCAACACCCGAAAACTCAATCCCGTCAGCTACAGATTCGGCAGCCGAAACTGTCAATTTGTCAGCGACAGCCGCAATCCCCCTGTCATACACAGTTTCCCTGGATGTCAATCCCAGTATCGAACTGGTGGTGACCGATGGCCTGGTCACAGCTGTCAAAGCCTTTAATGATGACGGTTTGGCTGTCACATTAGCAGTTGATGTCATCGGCCAGTCGGCTGAAGAGGCTGTTCGGCTGATCGTTGCGGCTATGATCAGCGAAGGCTATATTGTGGCCAGTGAAACCGAGCCCTATTTGATCGTCACTGTCAGCAACGGCGACCAGCTGGTCGTTGAAGACGCCGCCGAGTTGTTAGAAAAAGCAGCCGAAGAAGTATTGGAACGGCAGGCCATCGAATGTGAAGTCCGCAGCGCTTATGTCCCGGATCAAGTTGCTGATGAAGCTGCTGCACTCGGTCTTTCCACTGGCCGCTATATCATTTTGAAAGTTGCAGCCGAGCAGGAAGCTCTGACTCTTGAAGAGGCCATCGCCCTTTACGGTTCAAAAAAGATCAATGAACTGATGAAGCTTTTCCCTGATGCCAAAGATGCTTTCAAAGACTACAACAAGTCAATGGAAATGGCTGATGACGATGAGGATCCAGATGATCTGGATGGCATGACCCCTGAGCAGGCCGCAGCGTTCCAGGCAGCTCTTGATATTTTCCATCAGGAAATGAAAGCTGCCAAAGAGACTTTCTTCTCGGCGATGGATACTGTGAAGGCCGATCTTAAGAGTCAGCTGGCAGCTTTGGAAAAACCATCCGGTAATGATAAACAGGGTAAAAAGGATTATCAGAACGTTGTCAGTGAACTGCAGGATGCCGCAAAAGAAGCACAGCATCAGGCGATTGACGATATGAAAGCCTCGGTCAAAGCTGCCCAGTTAAAATTTGCGGAAGCTAAGATTGCATTAGGTTTGCAAGATGTTGCAGTCGATGAAGAGCCCGATGAAGATGGCATCGAAGAACTGGCCGGCGATCAGGATGAAGATGACGCTGAAGACCAGGGATGAGTAATCAACCGATTCAGCCATTCCGTCATTACCAGCATCAGAACCAGCATGACACCCAGAAAGACCGGATATAACGAAATCGAAAGCCCTTTGGCGATCAGTCCGAAGAGCGGCGGCATCAGCGTAGTACCAGTATAAGCACTGGCCATCTGAATCCCGATGATCGACTGTGAATTTTCTGCGCCAAAGTTACGGGGTGTCTCATGGATGATGCAGGGGTAAACCGGGGCACAGCCCAGACCGACTAAAACGAGGCCGATGAGACAGATCAAGTCGACCGGCTGAGGCAACAGGACAATGGTCAATCCGATGGCGATAATCACCAGGCCAATTCGGATCATTGTCCGGTTGCCCAGCCGGTCGGCAACGAAACCATTGAGAAAACGGCCGAATGTGATTCCCAGGAAAAACAGCGAACCCCAGCGAGCTGCAGCTTCAGCAGGCAAACCACGATGTAAAACTAAATATGTACTGGCCCACAAACCAGTCGTTGACTCCAGTGCGCAATAGGCAAAAAAGGCTAGTAAAATCTGCCGCACACCTTTGATCCGTAAAGCGGAAAACAGGTTGTGATGCTTGTGTTCAACCGGCTGATTTTCTCGCATGAGTCTGGCCTGCTTGATCCAGATCGGCAGGCTGATGATCAAAACAGCAACTAAACCTGTCTGGACAAAGCCGACCGTCAGATATCCCCGCGGCCAACTGTTATGAACAGCCAGACTATAGCCCATGATGTAAGGGCCAAGCGACGCACCGACACCCCAGAAACAGTGCAGCCAGCTCATGTGCCGCGAGGCGTAATGCAGTGCTACGAAATTGTTCAGCGCTGCATCGACAGCCCCGGCGCCGAGGCCATAGGGGATCGCCCAAAGACACAGCATCCAGAAATGATCTGATTTAGCAAAGCCAAACAGCGCGATGGCTGTCATTAGAACACTGATCGTGGTCAGCAGTCCTGTGCCCATTTTTCGGATCAGCCGGCTGGCATTCAGGCTGGAGACGATCGTTCCCGCAGCAATGATCATGGTCACAACACCGGCATAAGAGACGGATACGCCCAACTGCGGATACAAGGTCGGCCACGCCGAACCGAGTAAACCGTCCGGCAGGCCTAGACTGATAAAAGCCAGATAAATCAAAGCCAGAAGAAAAGAATACATCAAAACCTCATTCTATCATGCCAATGGCTGGCATGACGGACTGTTTGCCAGCGACATGATCTTGCAATTGTCGAGCCAACGTGCAGGCTTCAGGCCATTCAATGTTGTCTTCTAATTTTAGCATATATTGTGATTTACAGTTGTCTTCAACTCGCGCTATGATAAATATAAAGGTAAAAGCAGATGATCTAAAACAATCAGGAGGTACTTCCATGCCTATGCCCACGATCCGCGGTTCAGGCCGCCAGTCTCAGCTCTATGTCGCCGGCAAACCCATCCGGCTTTTATCCGGCGAGATCCATAATTCCAGTTCATCCAGCCTGACCTACATGGACAAGGTCGTCTGGCCGGCTTTGCGGCCGTTGCACATGAATAATGTCATCGTACCGGTCTACTGGGAGTGTGTCGAACCTGAAGAAGGTATTTTTGATTTCAACCTGGTTGATGGCTTGATCAGCCAGGCTCGTCGTGAAGGAGTGACGCTGACGCTGCTCTGGTTCGGCCTCTGGAAAAACAGCGGTTCGACTTACATCCCGCAGTGGGCCAAGCTGGACAGAGTACGTTTTCCATACATGCAGTCCAACGGCGTCGATGAGGAGGCAGTTTTTCACAAAGCCGATGTCACGCTCGAGTCGGTGACACCCTTTTGCCAGGAAGCCGTACAGGCCGACGCCAAGGCATTCCGGCAGCTGATGCGGCACATTCACACGCTTGATCCGGATGCCGGGACCGTCATCATGGTCCAGGTCGAGAATGAGATCGGCATCCTGGGCAGCAGCCGGGATTATTCGCCGCTCGCCGAGGCCGCCTTTCATGCTCCGATACCGGCAGCTGTAGCTGAAGCTTTCAGCGTCAGCGGGACCTGGCAGGAAGCTTTTGCCGATGAGGCCGATGAACTGTTTATGGCCTGTCAGTTTGCCCAGGCTATTAACATAATCACCCAGGCAGGATTCGAAGAACATCCGATCCTCTATTATGTCAATGCCTGGCTGGAACAGTTCCCGGCACGTGCCGGCCAATACCCGACAGGCGGTCCGGTTTTTAAAGTCCGCAAGATGTGGCGCATCATGGCACCGAACCTGGCTTTGTTCGCCCCCGACATCTATGTCGAACAATTCCGCGACGTCTGCGATGAATATGCTTCAGACGGCAATCCATTGTTCATACCGGAAACCCGCGGCTCAAAAGATACTGTTTCCGGGCTGTTTTATGCTATCGGCAAACACAACGCCCTGTGTTTCGCGCCATTTGGCATTGAAGATCTGCTGCGCGGTGACAGCGGACTCGGCGATGAAGAAAAGCGGATGCTCAATATCCCCCTCGATGCCCGCAACGCTGACCAGATTCAGATCGGCCGGACACTCGCCCAGACCTACCAGCTGATCGCAGGCATGGACGACCTTATCCGCGAAGCGCATCGCGATAATCGGATTCAAGGTTTCATGCAATATCATGACCGGGGCACTGTATTGAAGTTCAGCCAGTTCACGGCAAAAGTGACTTATGGATCAGCCGGCGGCTTTTTCGGCCCGCCACCGTCCGAACACGATCCCGTAGCCGGAGGTTTCCTGATTGAAATCAGCGCGAATGAATTTATTCTCGCCGGCGTATCCTGCATTGTGTCCTTCTATGCCAATGACAAGCGTGCTGTCGGAGTGCTGCGTAAGGAAGAAGGCAGTTTCACTGCAGCCGGCTGGCAGCGTGGCCGTATTCTCAACGGCGATGAGCAGATGATTCACCGGTTTGGCTGTGAACCATCTGTGTTGCGGATCAAATTGTACGAATATTGATCAGATCTTGTCCAGCGCCTGGCCAAGATCCTCGATAATATCAGCAACGTTTTCAATACCGACCGACAGGCGGATCAAGTCAGGGGCCACACCGGCCGCGCGCAGCTGATCATCGGACATCTGCCGGTGTGTGTGGCTGGCCGGGTGCAGCAGGCAGGTTTTACTGTCAGCCACATGGGTGACAATTGAAGCCAGCTGCAGACTGTCCATAAACTGATTGGCCTGGTCGCGGCTGCCTTTGACGCCAAAGGAAAGTACGCCGCAGGAGCCATTCGGCAGGTATTTCCGGGCCAGTTCATAGGATGGGCTGCCGGGCAGATCCGGATAATTGACCCAGGCAATTTTATCATGGCTGGACAGGAATTTGGCCACGGCCAAAGCGTTCTCACAATGCTGCTTCATCCTCAGATGCAGCGTTTCCAATCCGAAATTGAGGTAAAAAGCGTTTTGCGGCGACTGGACGGCTCCTAAGTCGCGCATCAGCTGCGCGGTGGCTTTTGTTATATAAGCGCCCTTGCCAAAACGTTCGGCATAGATAATGCCATGGTACGAGTCATCAGGTGTGGTCAGGCCGGGAAATTTACCGGCGTGAGCCAGCCAGTCGAAATTTCCGCTGTCGACAATGCAGCCGCCGATGCTGGCTGCATGCCCGTCCATGTACTTGGTTGTCGAATGGGTGACGATGTCGGCACCCCATTCAAACGGCCGGCAATTGATCGGTGTGGCGAAGGTGTTGTCCACAATCAGCGGTACCCCGTGTCTGTGGGCAATTCGGGCGAACTTTTCAATATCGAATACCGCAACGGTCGGATTGGTGATGGTCTCGCCGAAAACTGCCTTGGTATTCGGCTGAAAATATTGATCCAGCTCGTCTTCGGGCAGATCCTGATTGACGAACGTGCATTTGATGCCCATCTTTTTCATAGTGACGCCAAAAAGATTGTAAGTACCGCCATAGATCGAAGATGTGGCAATGAAGTGGTCACCAGCTTCACAAATATTGAAGATGGCATAGAAATTAGCAGCCTGGCCTGATGAGGTCAGCATCGCCGCCGCGCCGCCCTCAAGAGCACAGATCTTGTCAGCGACAGCATCATTGGTCGGATTTTGCATGCGTGTATAGAAATATCCCTCAACCTCCAGGTCGAAAAGCTTTCCCATCTCATCGCTGGTATCGTATTTGAACGTGGTGCTCTGATAAATGGGCAGCTGCCGGGGTGCACCTTTGCCAGGTTTATAGCCTTCATGGACACATTGAGTTTCAATTCGGTTTGCCATAGTCTTACCTCCAGGAATCTTGACACTATTATGGCACCCATCCGGCTTCACCGCAATGTCAAATTGAAGATAAAATGGCTATCCTCCCGCTTGTCACGGTTCATCCGGTCTTGTATAATAATGCATATTTGTAAATAAAGAGGGGGTACAGACGTGGATTTTCTAGGTGATCTTGGTCCATTCATTTTAGCTGTTATCGCGGTAATCATCAATGGTATTCCTCAGCTCCTTTATGCAGAAGCCCGTGGCTTTGCTTTGAAACCGGCAGGTTTTGCCTATCTGGTCGGTGCTTTCGGCAATCTGCTCACCGGTTCGGTGACCCCGATCTCATCCCAGGCTGAAACCATAACTGTTGCCAGCATCAAGAAAAATCTGCGCAATAATGTCAGCTCTATCCTGCTGGCCGCCATTCTGATGTTAATTCTGGCTGCTTTCGGTGGCGTCAACAAGATCGCTGATTTCGCCGGTGCAGCGATCATATCCGGCATGATGAGCGGCGTCGGCCTGATCCTCGCCGGTGTTTCCTGGGATATGTTCGGTCAGGAGCGGCGGACGACCCTGATTTCAATCATCACGGCGATTGCCGCCTATGCGGTTTTCCAAAACAGTTCGAACAAAGTTGTCTGGACGATTTTCTTCTCAGTTGTCATCTCAACTGCAGATTACCTCTTCTTGCAGAAACGGAGGGTCACGCTTTCCGAGATCATCGAAGAAGGCCGAGACCAGCTGCAGCTGAGCAATGAGTGGCGCTTCTGGAAGAAGTCCTACTGGAGCGATTTCAAACTGATCAAGCCGACTCTGAACGTACCGGTGATCCTGGGTGCGCTAAGTCTGGTCATGCTGAACATCGGCGCGAATATTTCATTTGGCGGTATTACAGCCAGCATTGCCAATACGACTCAGAACTACGACCATCTTTCGTTTATCAATTCTTTAGCAGATTTCCCCAGCGCTCTGTTTGGCGGCCCGCCGATTGAAGCGATTATTTCCGGTACGGCCGGCGCGCCGTGGCCGGTTCTCTGCGGTATTGTCTTCATGTTTGCCATGGGTATTCTTGTGCTGCTCGGTCTTGTCGGGCGATTGGGCAGATACCTGCCAGCCCAGAGCATCGCCGGCTTCCTGCTGGTTATTGGTATCGCCCTGACATTTGTGCCCAATCTGGGTGCAGTCTCCGGTTCCGATCAGCCGGTGAGCGGCTACATTGCCCTCGGTGTGACCGCCTGGTCCAAAAATCCTTTCCTTGGCATGGTCGCCGGTGTGCTTGTCCGTTATCTCGGCGCATACATTGGCTTGGCCTAGGAGGTCTCTGGCATGAAAAACAAATGGCCTGATTTCTGGCGAGTGAATCTTAGCCCCACCTACTCGATCGACCTTCCAAAACTTGATATTGGCAAGGGGTTCCAGATTTATTCCTTTGACATGACCGGCGAAGCCGAATGGAATCGTGTTGCGGCTGCCGAACTGCAAAAAAAGCTCGCAGGGTATGATTTTTATTCGTTTGTCACCGTTCAGACCAAGTCATCGGGCCTGGCCCAGGCGATTTCCGGTTCTCAGAAAAATTATCTGGAATTGCGGAAAAGTCGCAAGGCATTCATGAAGGAACCGAAGCATATTACAGTGAAGTCGATTACCACCGAAGATCCGCAGACCCTTTGGATCGGCAAAGAGAAATACGAACCGTTCCAAGGTAAGAAACTCTGCTTTATCGATGATGTTGTCTCGACAGGCGGTACAATTGAAGCTGTGCTGGCGATGGCCCGGGAAATAGGATTCGGGATTTCGGTCATCGCCTGCGTGCTCACTGAAGGTGAAAGGCGGAGCCATTACAAAGGCATTCCCTTGGTCTGCCTTGATCATATTCCTCTGCCTGGACTCGAAAACAATCCGGCTGATCAGGCTCTTACCTTGGTAACAGACACAGATCGATGAAAGCAGTCATGGCCTGAGTCAGATATTTATTTTTGTGGTGGACAATCTTGTACTGGCGGTCAAACCTTATCCCGTCAATACTTTTTATTATTAACTCACCGGCTTTGGCTTCTTTGGCAACCGACATTCTGGAGATGACCGACACCCCGATACCAGCTGCGACGGCTGCTTTGATCGTATCGGCGTTGTTACAGGTCCAGATCGGCTGCCAAGTCAGCTGATGCGCTGACATGACATCTTCGAAGGTCTTCCG
>DMJC01000240.1 GCA_003451915.1 Clostridiales bacterium | reverse complement strand
TTCGCTGCCGAAAATGCCTCGGGCAATCTTGAAGTCCTGGAAGGCGATGGCGATGCCGACCATCGGGATGTAATTGAACAGGATAAAGTAAAGCGCCACCGGAATGAACAGGGCATAGAGCACCCAGTTGCGCTGGAAGTCAATCTTCCAGGGCATCTTGGGCTCACGGTAAACGACGGTGGTCCCTGTGGAGCTGGTGCGTGATTTGGCCATGGTTCTCCCCCTTTAATGGTGAAAGGTGAAAGGTGAAAGGACAAGTAACAAGTAACAGGGAACAAGAAACGAGGATCGAGTTAGGTTGATGTCACTTCTTCCATTATAACCGACCGGTTGTGCCGGAATGATGTCAGATTCATGCTGTTTGGCAGGATTGGGCTTTCTATACAAAACAGGGCAATTCCGCGCAAAGCGGAGATTTTGTGTAAATATATCTCTATTTATATGCTTTCTGAATCGCCAGTTGCTGATTTACCGGCATTTCAGGGTTATTCCGTTATTCTTAACTTTGCGGATTACACGAAATCTCCGCTTTGCCCGGAATCGCCGGATTTCGTCTATAGACAGTTACGGTCTCATTGTAAAGGTTGAGCAGGTTGATCGGTTCTGGAAAGGCCCGCTACGCGAGTTGAAACGGCTGCGGCGAAGCCGCCACCTTTCACCCGACCTGAGCTCCGCTCAGGTTCACTTTTCACCTTTCACTCAACTTGTTCCTTGTTACTCGTTTTTTGATAGCTGATCTAGTTTATCCAGATTTTTAAACAGCCGCTGGTTTGAATAATCAAGCTGAAAGTTGCGGTGATCATCGTCATAGCGGAATGTTTCCACAACCATAATTGTATAAATGTATATACTGTAAAGGGCAAATCGAATATCATCGGATTGCGTCAGATCATTTTCGATTCCAGACTTAATCTTGTACGTATTCCAGATGTCGGGATCGTGATGTAAGTCACGTGCAATCATGCCGATTGCTGTAAAATCAGCCAGTGGGTCTCCCCAGAATGCGCGTTCGAAATCATAGATGCCCTCGATGACATAATTCCCGTTTTTCTGCACAACATAAATGTTACCAGGCCACAAATCAAAATTAACCAGGCAAGGCACTTTAATATCATCCAGATAGTGGGCATTATCATCCATGGCCCGCTCAATCCGGTCATAGGGCAAATCGCTGTGTAATCGCCTGCCATCAGCAATGATCTGGTCCATCATATGGGTGTATGCAGATCGCCATGTCTTGAACTGCTTAGCCGGATCATCTGTAAAATAACCGAAATACGATCCTTTAATCTGATGAAACTGGGCAAAATAATCTGCCAGTTCTATTTTCAAGGCTGTCAAATTTTCAGCTGTCATTTGTTGAAAAGCCATATACATGACAATTCCTTCCAAAGCTGTCATAAAAAAGTATTTGCATGGGATATGTTGTTTGCTGAAATCGACAGCCAGAATCCGCGGCGTCGGTATGGAAGTGTGTTGTCCGATCAGGCGATAAACCTCAATTTCAGTTGTCATGGGGTCTTTTTCGTATGACAATGTCTGAGTTTCTGGAGCTAATGAAACCTTGAGAACAATTTTGTCATGTTCATTGACTCGCTCGATCATATAGGCTGCATTGAACATGCCGCCTTCCAGCTCCTGGATTGAGCCCGTCTGGCAGTCGTCACCAAAATTTATACGAACAAGTTCGTTGATCTGATCAATGGAAAGTAAAGATTTCGTTTTACTTTTCACCAGCTTGCCCCTTATGAAATCTTGGATGGCCATGACCCATTAATAGCAATGTTTCATGACCACCCAATCCACACTTGTTACTAACCTGAGCTCCGCTCAGGTTTATCCGCCATACATTGAGTCAGCCAGCTGCTGGAAGATGTCCGTGATTTTGTCGGGATTGTACTTGTTTATGGCTTTGACATAAGAATTCCAGTCTTCATCATTGTAAGGATCTTTTTTGCCCTGGATAAACGGGGGCACATTCTTTGCCATAAATTCAGAGATATTTGTATTCGTCTTGGCATATGTTTTAGAATTCTCTTGCGTCAGCTGCCCGGTAAATGAATTGTACAGCCATCCGGTGTTTCTGTACTGAACATAGCGGGAGATGTTGGCCCGATAGCCTTTGTGATAATTGGCTATAGATAAAAGAGATATAAGTTCGAGGCCTGGCAGCCGCTGTGCTTTAACTGCGCCATCAAGGCCAGCATCAATAACACTCTGATATAATTGATAGCGGGTGACACCATCTTCATCGGTCACTATAGAATAAGCACCTTCTGTGAAACCGTTTTCCGTCATAAACTTATTCTTGGTGACTTCATACTGTTCTTTGGAAAGACCAAAACTGCGAACAATCGCGCCGTCTCCCGCATACAATGAATCAAGGAAAGTGAACAACGTTTCGATATCTTTGTCAGCTGCTTTATTTGTTATAACATAGGCAAGATTTTCCTGACTGGTCTGGTACAAGGCAAAAGGGGTTACATTCTGTTGGGCTGCTGTCCCGTAAATATCGTTAATCGGCTGAGCGGCGACAGAAACAGCTATACCATCCAGATAAGGATCATCAGCTTTAAAGAGACGTGCACCCAGATTTGCGTTCGTACCGTACCACAAGCCGACTTTACCGGAGAAAATTTTGGCCGAGTCGATCATGTAGAACATATCAGACGTATGTTCAGCGAAAGACTTGTCAATCCAGCCATTCTTGTACCAAGTATTCATAGCCTGGAGATAAATGCGGAAGTTATCGCTTTTTCCACCGAAAACAATCTCATTTTCCGGGGTTTTGTGCCAGATCGGGTTGCCACCGCCGAAAGCGCAGACCAGGTCGCCAGTCGCCTGAAAACCGGGATAGCTTAAGCTCAAGCAATATCCGTCACTGATGCCGAGATCTGCGAGTGCTTTTTCAAAAATGCCGAACATCCATTCCCAGTCGCTGATGTAAACCGGATCA
>DMJC01000066.1 GCA_003451915.1 Clostridiales bacterium | reverse complement strand
CTGCACAGCAAGACCAGTTCTGCACGCTTCACAGTCAGCAAGATGTTTTTCAACCTTTCGGCGATCCCGGTCGTTAAGCAACCCATCTAGATAATCCGGCAATAAATAATCAATTTTTCTGCATTTCAAAGCCACGATTCCGGCACCTCCTTTCGGGTTCAGGATGATTTACCTGTTAGACGCGATCGGGCTGCAGATTGTTCCCGATTTTTGATGCGTTCCATCAGTTGGCGGCGAGCCCTTGACAGACGGGATTTAACAGTTCCCTCGGGCAGATGCAGGATTTTTGATAATTCCTGATAACTCAGGCCTTCAAGATCGCGCAAGATAATGATATCTTTCAGATAATCTGGCCGATTGGCAATTTCCTGACGGACCAGCCGAGTCATTTCAGCAGTTTCTGCCAATTCATCCGGCAGTGGCTGCCGGTCAGGAACCTGCTGGTAAACCAGGCTATCCTCGGTTTCGATGGCTTCATCCAGTGACAGGCTCGGATTCCGCTTGCTTTTCCTGCGTAAGTCAAGGCACGTATTAATGGCGATCCGATAAATCCAGGTATAAAAAGAGGATCGGCCGCTATAGTCTGCTAAGCTGCGGAAAGCTTTGATCAATGTTTCCTGGACACAGTCTTCAGCATCCTGACGATTGGCCAGATAGGTAAAACAGACATTGAATAGTCTGGGCGAATAATATTCGACCAGCAGGGCAAATGCCTCCGGATCACCCTTGCGGGCTTGCGCCAATGCAACTAGCTCAGCTTCTTCGTGCACGCAAGTCCTCCCTTTACTGCCGGTTCTGTACTTATAAATTGATCAGAGATTTTACTTTCCGCACCAGCGGTACAATGGCTAAACCGAGAATAATGCCGGCCAGGCCTTGCATCAGATTGCCCGGTACGGTGATAATAGCCGCGCTCACACCATAGAGCAGGCTCTCATAAAGAAAATATCCGCCGACCATGATCAGTTCACAACCTGCAAACAACACAATCATCAAATACCAGGGTAATTTTGGGGAGCGCCGGAGAACCAGGCCGGCCAACAGGCCCATACAGCCCTTGATCAATGCAGTGGCCGGAATATAGATGGCATACCCCAGCAGATAATCAGAGAGTGCAGATCCCAGCGCGGCAACGATCGCCGCAAATGGTCCAAGAATCGAAGAAACACCAAAAATGACACCGTCGCCGAAATTGATGAATCCCATATGATTGGGCAGAGGAATGGGAAATGCTATTGTCGCGAGCAAGATGACGGCAGACAGGACACCGCCTAATGCAATTTTCATGATCTTGTTGTTCATCAGATGTTCTCCTTGATAACAATCGCATCAATTTCAATCTGGGCACCTTTGGGCAGAGCAGCGACTTGAACGGTTGATCTGGCCGGGGTATGCGTGCCGAGCCACTCGGCATATATTTTATTAAATGATGCAAATTCGGCAAGATCGGTCATATATACAGTTGTTTTGACGATCTGGCTGATCGTACAGCCAGCAGCATCCAGGATGGCTTGCAGATTTTTTAATACCTGGCGCGTCTGTGTGATCAGGTCTGGTCCGGCCAGGTCACCATTTTCCGGACGCAAAGGAATCTGACCGGATATGAAAATCAGGTTGCCGGCTGACAGTGCCTGAGCATATGGCCCGATCGGCAGCGGTGCTTTAGGTGTTTCAAAAACGTGATGCATTCAAGCTGTTCCTCCGGATTTAGGATCATCAGCTGGCTGAGCCTTTTCTTCAGCAGGATTGGCAGACTCATCCGCAGTAAAAGCCTGTCCGCACGCCGAGCAAAATCTGGCTCGACGATCACTGGTCTCGCCACAGGATTTACAAATCCGAACACCCTTGATTTGTTGTATTTTAGCTTCCAGATCATGTATTCTGCCGGCTGCCACATCAATTTTATCACAAAAAGGCTTGAGATCTTCAGGTGCATCCTGCCGATGCTCGCGATAATACAATTCCCCGATATCGCGATAGAGCATCCGTATGGTTGACCGTTCTTCCGAAATCTCAACGTTGTGGCGGGCTATTTCTGCCAATTCACGCGATTTGGCCGCTGCATCATTAGCAACCTTGCCTACTTTTTTGCCAAAATTATCAAAGATCGCCATGGGTGTGACCTCCGTTCTTCTCAAGCTTTCACGATCAGTTTAGCGCATATTCCGTTTTCTGACTACTGTTCACGGCTGTTTCACTGCAATCCGGCTGGTTCAGTCTCTGGCGGAAAGCAGTCGAGATCATCAGCTTGATGCGGTTCAGTTGATTAACTTCGCTGGCGCCGGGATCATAGTCGATGGCTACAATGTTAGCTTCGGGATATTGGCGGCGCAGCTCTTTGATCATGCCTTTGCCCGTGACATGGTTGGGCAGGCAGGCAAACGGCTGGGCACAGATAATATTCGGTACGCCGTCTTCAATCAGTTCGAGCATTTCGGCTGTTAAAAACCAGCCTTCTCCACTGTCGTTGCCGAGCGATAAAACATTTTGCGCCTTGTCACCCAGGTGGCTGATCGGGACAGGTGGTCTGAATTTACCATTAGTTCCAGCCAGAGCCCGGCTCATGTGACGGCGGCTGCTCTCCATGAAGCGGACAGCTGCGTCCGATATCACCGCGCCCAAGCGGCTCGTCCCCAGATTTTTCGCCTTCCACCCTTTGTTGAAGAAGCAATACATGAAAAAGTCAAGCAGCCCTGGAACAACTGCTTCGCAGCCTTCGGATTCAATCATGTCGATTGCGTGGTTGTTGGCGTCCGGCTGGAATTTGACTAGAATTTCACCGACCAGGCCGACACGTGGTTTACGAGACTCGCCAGTCAGCGGCAGTTGGTCGAAATCCTCGATGATCCGGTCAATCAGCTGGTTAAATGACATTCTTGACTCTGGCTGACGGTCGGATTGATCTTTCAAAAAATATTTCCGGCAAATACTGTCCCACTTATGATACAGCTGTATGC
>DMJC01000082.1 GCA_003451915.1 Clostridiales bacterium | reverse complement strand
AAAGTATCAATGGTTGTGTTCGGTGGTAAGCCGCCATATGAAGCAATTTCAATCCTATTGTCGAAAATTCGAATATTTGTACTGACATCGCGGTCGTAATCACGGTGAACAACGGCATTGACCAAGGCTTCCCGAAGCACAGCCTCAGGATAGTCACGTGTATCAACACGGTACAAGCCGTGAATTTCAGAACGAACTCGATTGTAACGATTCATTACTGCATAAGCTTCATCGAGCTGTTTGAGAATCGAACCGGAAAAGCGCTGACGGTCAGTGAAAACACCAACTTCTGTGCCTTGAAAACAAGCCAGCTGGATGCTGTGAAAACATTGATCGGACAGCAGCATGGCTAGATTGGTATAAAGGGCATCCGCTGTCAACATATTCATCGTCTGCATTTGGGTTTTGCCAAAACGGATACCATTTTGCTCGAATATTTTCCGACAGTAATCAAATGACAGTTTTTGCTCGAAGGATAAATTGCTTTCATAACTATATCCGTCGGTTTCCCGGATCATTTCCCGGATGGCATCAGCTGAGGCTGGTGCCGATGAGCTGCCGTGACGAATATAAACTCCTGACGAAGTCATACCCTTTTTGGTTATATAATAAGGCCGTTTATGACCTCGGTTAACCTGAATATGCACGATTGGTTTACTATCCATTTGACGGACTTCAACTCTGGTGCAAAGCGAAATATCTGGACTAATTGCATCGCGAATCATATTTGTGACTTGTGCCGATACCAGATCAGGTTTATCAACACCGATGACTTGTCCTTGATCATCAATTCCAATAAATAATTCGCCACCTTGCGTATTAGCAAAAGCAACAATTTCCTTTTTGATGTCTTCTGTATATTCGCGCTTAAGTTCTAACTTTTCAGATTCTAGCATAGGCTTACCTCTTTTCATAAAGACCTAAACCTATTCTACCACTTTTCGACTTTTTTTCTACCACTTTTCTACCGCATTCGACTTTTTTATGGTAGAAAATGAGTCAGTCATACTATAAAGAATTCGGGAAATCTTAGCGAAGCGGAGATTTTGTGTAAATAGATAGTTTATTATCTGACTGTAAATGACTCAAATGCCTATTCCAGGCCATTTCAAAAATGTTAGTGTGTTTTTCTGACAGGCAAATGTACAAAATCTCCACTTTGCGAGGAATACTTGATTTTGGCACTATACCTTATGCTCTAATCCATGAATGACGATTCGATACCGCGGTTTCAGTTGAAATTTCGTTCGCGCTAAATGATCATGTTATGTAAGCCAGCCGCCCGCAGCCGACCTGCCAGACGACGAAGGTCAGCCAGCGAACTGCCGCTGACAATCTCTTCGTAAAACGCCAGCACCAGCTGGCCGACCTGCTCGTCCGGATCGATTTCAGAGATTTCGCGCAGCACTTGCTCAGCCTGAGTTATATCTCTGATCTGATGATTTTCGATCAGGTAAAGGTCAATGGCGCAGGCGATGCCAACAGCAATGAAAACCGGTGGAACGCCTTGTTGCCGGCACAGTCTGGCTGCGCCGACCAGCCGGTCAGCCGGCGCCAGTTTGCGGCGCGGATCTGCGCCGACCCGGGCACAGGTGTCTCGCAGCGCCCGGTTGGTGAAACGATGCAGCAGATCCTGAATATGTTGAAGAAGATCGGTGACCGGCACATGATACGCACTGGCCAGAGCCTGCGCGCTTTCCAGCATGGCGTTTTCGGCCATGACTAGAATGTCAGCGTTATCGATCGCATCACTGATCAGCTCCAGGCCGTTCAAGCCACCCAGATAAGCGCAGAGTGCATGGCCCATGTTGTGGACAAACAGCTTGCGCTTGATATAAAAACCAAACGGTTCATAGGGCACCAGATTCTCTATGACCGGGATTTCGCCTTTGAAAGCAGCCCGGTCGACCGGCAGGAAGCTGTAAGGCTCGACACAGACGCGCAGGGGATTGCCATCCTGCATGTCCGGTGTCTGCACGGGCACCATACGGCCGATTGAAGCTTCGACCAGGCCGATCTGGCTGCGGAAAGCCTGTTGTTCCTCTGCATTGAGGCCAGCTTCGATCAACCCGGCCAGGTAACGATCGGCATCGAGCAGGTTTTCACAGATGATGATGTTCAAAGGCTTGGCACTCGTTGCCAGGCGCCGGCGGATGCCCGCGATCAGATTGGGTACGATCAGCTTCAGAACATTGACACCGACGGCAGTGGCCAGAATGTCGGCTTCGGCGATGGCCTGCGCCACTGCTTCACTGTCCTGGCCATGGATGGCTGCGACCGGCGCAATCTCCAGATCCACACGCGATTCGCCGTCGATGATGCGGACGGGGTAACAGTGTTCGCGATTCAACGCCTCAACGACCGGTGTTGCGACGTCAATAAATGTGACATGGTAGCCCGATCGGGAAAATAACGCACCGATGAAACCGCGGCCGATGTTACCAGCCCCGTACATAACTGCTTTTTTCAAATTACACTCTCCTGACTCAAGGTTCCAGGCTGTCGTGGTCAGCCGCCCAGCTGACCGATGGTCTGCCGCAGCTGCTGCAGCTCTGATTCTCCTTCGTGAAACGCAATGTCCAACGTGTATCGGCGCACCTCACCCGCAGCCAGGATGTCCAGCTCGCCAGCCTGGCGGGCGGCAGCCCGGTCATTCACAAAATTGTTGCAGGGCTCGATTCCCAGCACGTAATCACCCTCACCCATCATCTTCCATTCGGCTAAATTAGGCAGCAGAGCCTTGCTGTAATGGAAAGATACACCCAGACCAAGCCTGCTGTTGATCAGTGCGGCACAAGTCCGGCCTTGGGTATCGGTACTCAGGTCATGAAAAAAGACCTGTTCGCTGTAACCTGGTGTCGGCGGCTGAAACTGGCAGCAGTCAGCGATACCTGGTTCGGCCACGGCATCGCGCGCCCGGGTTGCCTTGACTGGCAGCAGTAGTTCAGCGTCAGCATCAAGCAGCGGATAACCCAGATTAAAGTGATAAAGCAACATGAGGGGCTCTGGTGAAAAGCCCATGTTTTCGATGCGATCGCTGATCTGAAAACCGGCAGTGC
>DMJC01000302.1 GCA_003451915.1 Clostridiales bacterium | reverse complement strand
GTCATCAACTGCCTGACAGATTGTTCGAGTATAACTCGTCAGATTCGGCAGCTTTTTCATCAGAATCTGCAATCCCTCCCGATACAGCAGATTGCCTGCCGGCGCCAGGTGATCGGCCATTTCGACGATCGTCGTCTGATGTCCGGCTTCGGCCAGTGTCAGGCCGAGCTCGCAGCCGACTTCACCGCCGCCGATGATCACAACTCGTTGGCCGAGCTGTGACAGATGGCGATAAGCATCCAGAGCCTGAATAACCGAAGCGTGGCCGATCCCCTGTATCGGCGGCAAACAGGGCACCGATCCGACAGCCACGATTATCGCATCGGGCTGCAGGCCTTGCACAATCGCCGGTGTGGCCTCGGTGTGCAGATGGATCTCAATACCGGCTCTCAGGGTTTGTTCCACCAGATAGCGCTTGTAATTGCGCAGGTCGACTTTTCTATTTTCAAATTCTGCGATATTGATCAGTCCGCCAAGTTCGCCGGTTTTTTCAAGCAAAATGACCTGATGGCCATAATCGACAGCAGTCAGCGCAGCTTTCATTCCAGCCGGTCCGCCGCCGATCACAACGAATTTCTTGGATTTGAATGGCTTCAGACGATCCAGCTGCAGCCGGTCGGCCCGGGTAAAGACCGGGTTGACTGCGCAGCCATGGGTAAAGCCTTCTGTGGCAACGTGATAGCACGAGGTGCAGCGCAGACAGGGCACAATCTCCCGCGCCCGCCCGGTTCTCGCCTTTTCCGGCCATTGCGGGTCGGCGAGGAGCGGCCGGGCCAGCGCGACAAAGTCAGCCTGTCCGGCCGACAGTATGCTCTCGGCCTCTTCCGGGGATGTGATGGCGCCGACGGTTGTCACCGGTATTTTTATCGCCTGTTTCATGGCTGCGGCCAGATGAACGTTGAGCAGATGAGGATAGAGCGACGGGGATTCAACGTACGTGGTGAGATCCAGATATTTGTCAATTCCCGATGAGACATGGACCATATCGATTTTATCCTGAATACTCTGGACAAAACGGATGACTTCATCCGGAGCGATACCATCAGCACAGTGTTCGTCACCGCTGATCCGCATGTCGATCGGGTAATGCGGACCGACAGCCTGACGGACTGCATCGACAATCATCGTCGGGAAGCGGGCTCGATTCTCAAAGCTGCNNCCGCCATATTCATCGGTCCGCCGGTTGAATTTCGGTGACAGAAACTGCGCCGGCAGCCAGCCATGAGCGAAGTGCAGCATGACCATGTCGAAGCCGAATTTCTGCGCCCGGACTGCTGCCTGGGCAAAACGTGCCGCAACCTGGCGCATGTCCTGTTCGTTCATACCATCGACTTGCACTCCGTCAGCGTCTTTGCCGATGTTGCGGATCATGCTGACCGGTCCGATGGGATTTTTACCCAGATGAGCCACATCCGCCCACAAACCGGCATGCATCAGCTCGAGAGATGCTTTGGCGCCATACTGATGAATGACATTCAACTGATCCATGTACTTTTCCATGAAGGGTTCATAAAGTCCAGCCCAGCCCCGGGCAATGAAAGACCGGTCATTGTCGATCTGGCAGCTCCCTAGGATGACCAGTGCAGCCCCGCCGCGGGCGCGGGCCGCCAGATCCTCGATTTTATGCTGATCGATGAATCCACCGCACATCGGCGCGGCGATGATCCGGTTTTTCAGAATGAGGCTGTTGATTTTAATCGGGCTGAAAAGGTTTGGGTAACTCGTCATAGGGCACCTCAGTTTGCGGAATTGATATTTTGCCGGCCTTTGCTATCATTGTAAATAAATGCTCAAAGCAATTTTGGTACGTGTTTTTGTTTTTTGGTATGAAATAATGATTTGGAGATCGGAGTCATGAAAATGCAGATTAAAGATACAAAAGAACTCGTCGATTACTGTTCATTACTGCATGCTGTCATCAAAATGCCGGTTCTTTTCTTTCAAGACAACGGATTACTGGTGTTTGAGATATCAGAAGATCAAATCTGCAATCCGGTCTGTGATTATCGAAACACGCTGTTTACGGATATTCAAAGAAACGGATTGCAGCGCCAGCCAGCAACCTTGACCACGCAGTATATGGAAAACTTTTTAATCTTGACAGTAGAAATGGCCGATGGCACTCTCGGTTTCCTCGGAGCCGGCCCCTCAATCGCACATCTGGCCAGCGGCTCACTGGATCTGATCGCAATAGCATCCCTGACTATGAAGGATAAAGCCCAGCTCAATAAATACTATGCATCTTTACCGGTCATCAACTACCATGATCTGATCAAGATCGGGATCTTTGTTCATTATACTTTGTTTAAAGAGGTCATTGATTTTGAAGCAATCAATACCGTCAGCAACGTCCTGAAGAACATTCAATCATCAGTTGACCATGAGTATAACATTCAATACAGGGATGTCAGTTATCTTCAGCGTTCATCCTATTTTGAACGTTATTTTTATAACCTGATCAAGGCCGGCGAAGTCGACGAAATGAAAAAACTGCTCAGTGTTCACAGCCTGGACGGTGAATATATCGTCCTGGCTAAAAACAATCCGTTGCGCAGCTGGAAAAACCTCGTCATCTGTTTCATCACCATCAGCTGCCGGGCAGCCATGGAAGGCGGTTTGCCTACCGAGACGACCTACGCGCTATCCGATGTCTATATTCAGAGATTAGAGGAACTGACAACAATCAAAGATGTCGAAGATCTGGCCAGTCAGGTATTTATCGATCTGACCGAAAGGGTACGACAGCTTAAAGACCAGCAATTCACGACACTGATTACGGCTTGCCGAAACTACATCACGCAGCATCTGCTCTCGGAAAATTTACCTCAGGCTGTTGCGCAGAATCTGAAAGTTAATAGCAGTTATCTGTCCAGCCAATTCAAGAAAGAGGTCGGGATTGCCCTGACAGATTTCATTACTGACGAAAAAATACGGGAGGCTAAACGCATGTTGTTGTTTACCCGGTTTTCGAT
>DMJC01000041.1 GCA_003451915.1 Clostridiales bacterium | reverse complement strand
GGCTAAAACGATCGTTGACAATGTATCAAAATATAATCCTAAAATTAAACTTGTCAAAGTCTATGATGTCAAATCTGAATCGGTTGAAGCCGGTGTCACCGCTGCCGAGAGCATTTACACAACCAACCCGGAAATCAAGCTTTTCCTGACGGTCAATGCTGCTCCGGCGCTGGGTGTCAACAACTATTTCACCGGCATCAGCTCCCCGGTCAAAGACTACAAAGAAATGGGCATCTTCACCGTCAACGGCGGTTCAGAACTCTACGACCCGATCAAAGCCTCCAAGACTAATGGCGCGCCGCTGCGCGGCACGATCATCACCTCCGGCATCGGCGCGACGATCGGCGATATGCTCTATCTGGCCAATGGGACGATGGATGGCACTTTAGCGAAAAAGCATATCCAGTATGCAGCGAATCTTTTCATCAATGCCGACACCATCGCTGAATATGAATCAACCGGAACGGTCACATCGCTTAAGGAATCTGATTTTAAAAAATAACTGAACAAACGGATCAATAAAAATGAGCTGTCCGACCGGGGTGCACTTCACAACATCCCAGGAAGGACAGCTCCTTTTTTATTTACCGGCAATTCGGGTCATCAGCCCAATAACCGATCCGGTTGCAGCTCTGATGCAGCCGCTCTTCATATTCGCGGGTCAGCATCTCGAGAGACTTGTATTCTTCGAGCGTTTTAAAGGGCTCCCGCTCGATGCCGACAAAAATCTTCGACGATCCCCAGTTGATTTTGCTGATCCATGGCGGCGCTGCCAGAATGCGGTGACCCGGCCACCAGCCCGATGTTTTGACAACAAGATAACGGACAGACCAATTCTGATCATCGACGATAAAATCTTCGATCTGGCCGACTTCGCCATCCAATGCCACGACCTTGATGCCCGTTGCAGCTATAGAACTGCGTAGGTGACGATCCCAGGAATGCTCTTCATCAAAACGTTCTTCGCGCGCTTGACGGTCAAGCTTTATCTGTTCAGGCAAATCATGGGGCAGCTTGGTCAGCGGTGTTTCCGGCAGAGAAAAGAAACCCCATAAATCCTTGTCAAGCTGACGATCAACCGGTTGGTCACTGGTCAGCGGCGGGCTGTCTTTGACCTCTTTCTTAAGCAGGTCAACGTTGATGCACTGATTCTCTCGATTGAGTTCCAGCATAAATTCCGGTGAAATCAACACTTTACGGCCTGGCAGCCAAGTTCCTGTATCGGCAACCATATAGCGGACATGCCATTTCCGGTCATCAAAAAGCAATTCTTTAATCTTGCCGATAGTGCCATCCTTGCTGCAGATTGTGAAATTATCTGTGGTTTTAGTCAGGTACAACATCTTTATCATCCTTCCTATTTCGTATGCTTGATCAGCATACTTACAGAAACATAAAACTGTTTATATGATTTTACTTTAACTGCCAAAAGAGCACAAATATAGTACAGATGTTACGCAAGGGAATAAAAATTATCGAATTATATAAAATAGTTAAATTAGCTAATTTATATTGATAATATAAAATAATGCTTTATAATAGCTAATATAGCTAATCGATCTAATCATTGAGGAGGGAATCTCATGCTGGTCAATGCTACTGATTTAAAAAACAATCTCGGTAAATATCTGCGGGAAGCCATGCGCGAGGAGATCATCATCGTCAGCAACGGGCGCAGAGTGGCCCGTCTGAATGGCTACAAAGAGTATGAATTTGCCGAAGAGACGGCACTGATGCTGCAGGAACGGGCGGAGGCGTATGCAGCCTATCCTCGCAAAGCAACCTACGAGGAATATTTGGCGCTGACTGAAAAAAGTCAAGAACGCTACGAATACATCGACGGTGAGATTTATTATCTGGCCTCGCCGCGAACGGGTCACCAGACGGCTTTGGGCGAACTTTATTATCTTTTCGCGGCCTGGTTTCGCGGCAAGGATTGCAAGCCGATGCTGGCTCCCTATGATATTACCCTGCATCGGAACGCGGCCAATATCAATGTCGTCCAGCCTGACCTGATGGTGATCTGTGATCTTCAAGAGCATCTGAATGAAAGAGGATACTACATGGGTGTACCCTCGCTCGTTGTTGAAATTCTTTCAGACAGCACACGAGGCAAGGACTCGATCAAAAAGATGGATCTCTACCTGGCCACCGGTGTCCGCGAGTACTGGATCGTCAATCCATTCAGCCAGGAAATAACAATCTATCGGTTTAATGAAGGTGAACTCGTGGAAAGCCGGAGTTTTCATACTGGCGATGTAGCTGCATCGTTTACATTTGAAGGTTTGAAAGTCGAAGTCGACTCCGTTTTTGCTTGATGTAGGACAGGTGCTGAATGCGTTCCAGATTGAAATAAGAATCCGTAAAAAACGTTCTTATTTTAAATTGATATGCATAAATGAAATAAGAGTGGTATAATGAAGCTATTATTTCAATCTGGAACGCGGACAGGTAGCATTAATGAAGAATCGAGCCGGTGAACATATCAGTAATCTGACGGGTGAATTAAACTATTATTCATTCTCTCCTCGAAAGTTACCACCGGATCCCCCTTTGGAGTTGACTGGCGATATTATCGAACTTTTGGTTCGAGCGAACAGGCAATTAGCCTATCTGGAATCATTGTCCAGCCATATACCAGACAATTCACTTTTTGTTGCTATGTACGTCCGTAAGGAAGCTCTATTATCTTCGCAAATAGAAGGCACACAAGCAACGCTTGAAGATATCTTAGATCCAATGCTGGAAAAAAACTGCAATCGTAATGTAGCTGATGTCATTAATTACATCAAGGCGACTGAATTCGCTTTGAAGAGGCTCAATGAACTGCCAATCTGTGTCAGATTGCTTAAAGAAACGCATGCAGTCCTCATGAAAGGTGTACGCGGACAGGAAAAAAGTCCCGGGGAGTTCAGATATACCCAAAACTGGATTGGAGGTCAAGGCAGTACGATCAAGAACGCTCGTTTCATTCCGCCCAACCCGGCAGATATGATCGAGGCCATGTCAGATCTTAAAAAATATATCAATACTGATGATTCATACGATCCATTGATTCAAGCATCACTGATTCACTACCAGTTTGAAACAATCCATCCATTTCTCGATGGCAATGGTCGAATCGGCAGGCTCCTCGTTATGCTTTACTTAATTGAAAAAAAAGTGTTAAGCTCGCCATCACTGTATATCTCATGCTTTTTAAAAGCCAATCGGATAGAGTACTACGATCGGTTATCACAAGTTCGTTCAAAAGGTGACTATGAACAGTGGGTCAGATTCTTTCTCCAGGCATTATCAGAATCTGCTGAGGATGCTTTTTTAACAATCGAAGAGCTTAAAACATTACATGATAAAAATCATGCTATTGTTTATCAAAAAGACCGTTCAGCAAAAACCATCAGCATGGTTTTACGTTATCTGGAATCGAATCCGATCATCGAGATCAGTAAGACTGCCGAGGACTTAGGACTAGCGTTCAATACAGTCTCGAAAGCTGTCGGGTATCTACAGAGTGTGAATATCGTTACATTAGTTAAAAAACAAACAAGAAATAGAATTTATTCTTATACAGAGTATTTGAATATTCTTCGAAAAGGCACATAAATGCCCAGTAGATCATTTTTGCAGTTCGATAACATCAAAAAATACCTGCTGGATTGAAGATGCAGGTTTGCACGAAATACCGATGTACCGTCAAATCATTGGTCAATTCCGGATGGAAGGCCGTCACCAGCTGGTTGCCCTGCCGTGCGGCAACTACTCGCTCATCAACTTTTGCCAGAATTTTTACGCCATGGCCAGCATCAGCGATATAGGGTGCGCGAATAAAGACCATTGGGATTTCGGATTTTGAACCAAAAGCAGCTGTCGTCTGAAAGCTGCCGAGCTGACGGCCATAAGCATTTCGGCAGACAGTGATATTCATGGTGGCAAGATGACAGACTGGATCATTTTCCAGATGTTCAGCCAGCAGAATCATACCGGCACAGATTCCGAGAACCGGCAGACCATCATGAATAAGATGCCGCATTGGCGTTAACAGTCCAAGATCTGCCATTAGCCGCCCTATCACGGTGCTTTCGCCGCCTGGCAGAATCAGACCCTGCATGAGCTGCTGCAAATCAGCCAGTGAACGAATTTCAAAACTCTCAATACCGATTAGGCTTAGCATTGACCGATGCTCGGCAAACGCTCCCTGCCGAAATCAGTCAATCTTTTAAAACCGATGGCACATCTACACCTGTAGCATTTGATTTCAGTTCAAACAATATTTGTTCCGGCAAGTTCCCGTTTTCAATCTGGGCCAGGCTTTTAAGAGAAGTTGTTTCGGAAAAAGATGCCCGGCTTTTGGAAGTGACACCATATAACGGCGCAGATGAATTGCGGCAGGCCATTGCTGATCATTTGCGCCAGTATCGCGCCATGACAATATCACCCGATCAGATTATTATTGGCGCTGGTGCTGAATATCTCTATGGCCTGATCATCCAGCTGCTTGGCCGGCATTGCGTTTATGCCATTGAAAATCCCGGTTACAGCAAGATGCAGGCAATCGTGATGACCGATACATAATCGAAGATGATTATGACAGCGAATTTCGCTTTACCGGCCGCCCGATTCCGACCTTGCAGAGTATTGATGCCAGCCAGAAGGTGATTTATCTCAACACATTCAGCAAAAGCATCGCACCTTCTATCCGCATCGGCCAGAGGAGGACTCTGGCTTGCATTTTCTGCTCAAAGTCAGAACCAAAGCCAGTGATTTGGAAATGGTCAATCACGTCAGATCGCATGGAATCAGGATATCTTGTCTGTCTGAATATCAGCATGGCGATACCCGAACTGACAGCGGGACGATTGTCATCAACTATTCAGGCCTGGATTATGACCGTGCGGCTGAAGCTGTTAAGACACTTTTATCTTATATTTGACTTTATTACTATATTTATCTGCTGTTAAAAGCCCCATATCGGTGAATTTCCGGACAAAACCATGTATCGTAGCATAAGCAGCATCACCAAATTCACGTTCTAGCTGCTTAGTTGTAAAC
>DMJC01000256.1 GCA_003451915.1 Clostridiales bacterium | reverse complement strand
CCATAGGGCCGGCTGATGAGTTGCCTGAGTTTTCAAGCGAAGGCAATTATATCATGGCATTTCACATTAAGCAAGAGCCTTTGGGTAACCGCAAAGAGTGATGGATGAAGAATGAAGGATTTTTCATTCTTAATTCATCATCTTTCATTCTTCACCTAACTTGTTCCTTGTTACTTGTTCCTTGTTCCTTGTTACTCGTTACTTGTTACTTGACCTTTTATCCATTGAGGTATACGGCCTTCTCTTTTGTACACACTTATAAGCCGGGCGGATGATACGGCCGCCGCTGACCAGTTCTTCGATGCGGTGGGCACTCCAGCCGGCTATACGGGCTGCAGCAAAGATCGGGGTAAACAGCTCGGCGGGCAGGCCAAGCATATTGTAGACGAAGCCTGAATAAAAGTCGACATTGGCGCAAACAACCTTGTCGCTTTTCTTGACTTTGAAGAAGACTTCGGGCGCCAGGCGTTCGGTCAGCATGTAAAGCTCGTATTCATCTTCGCGACCGGCTTCATAGGCCAGACTGCGGGCATAGTCGCGCAGCAGCTTGGTTCTTGGGTCGGACAAGGTGTAAACGGCATGGCCGACACCATAGATCAAACCTGTGTTGTCAAAGGCCTTCTTCTCGAGAATCTTGGTCAGATAATCGACGATCTCCATTTCGTTGCGCCAGTTTTTGACTTTCGCTTTAAGGTCCTGCATCATGTCAAAGGCTTTACCGCTGGCGCCGCCGTGCTGCGGGCCTTTGAGCGAGCCGATGGCTGCGGCGATGACCGAATAGGTATCCGATCCGGATGAGGAAACGGCGTGAGTGACAAAGGTAGAGTTGTTGCCGCCGCCATGTTCGGCGTGCAAGACCAGTGCCAGATCAAGCACGCGGGCTTCCAGTTCGGTGAACTGGCTGTCTGGACGGATCAGGTGCAGAATATTCTGGGCGGTATTGTATTCAGGCTGCGGTGAGTGCAGAAAAAGGCTTTCCTTGTCAACATAATGGCGCTTCGCCATGTAGCCGTAAGAAATCAGCGTCGGGAACTGGGCGATCAGCTGGGCAGACTGGCGCAGCACATTGTCAATTGAGATATCTTCGGGATTGGAATCATAGGAATAAAGTGCGAGGACAGAGCGGGCCAGCTTATTCATGACATCCGGGCTGGGAGCCTTGAGGATCATGTCTTCGGTGAAGCCCGGTGGCAGCTGACGGTAGCAGGCCAGCAGCTCGGTAAACTGTGCGAGCTGGCTTTCAGTAGGCAATTCGCCAAAAATCAGCAAATAGGCTGTTTCTTCAAAGCCATAACGCTTTTTTTCATAAAAACCGTTAACGATATCATCTATCGCCATACCGCGGTAATAGAGGCGGCCTTCAACTGGAATGCGGTCGCCTTCATCGACAATGTAGGAAACCACATCGCCAACTTCGGTCAAACCGACCAGAACACCAGTGCCGTCGTCATTCCGCAGGCCGCGCTTGACGCTGTAACGTTCGTAAAGCGAGGGATCGATACGTGATTTAGCGGCCGAGTCGGCGGCCAGTTCTTTGATCAGTTGGTTGCGTTGCTTCTCATCCATCATAAATGTTAGCCTCCTTTATGGCTGACCGTCATGAAATTCATTGCCGCGTTATCGATATGATCTCGCATGGCCTGTCCGGCGGCCTGGCTGTCCCGGTTTTTGATTGCTGCCAAAATTCTGCCATGTTCATCGATAACTTTCAGGCTGCGGCCGGGTGTCGCCAGTGAAACCAGCCGGGCATGACGGGTATAAATGCTGATCGAGGTCAGGATATTCCGGAATACTTTACTGCCACTCCCGAAAAAAATCTTTTCATGAAAGTTGTTGTCCAGATCTTGCAGTGCAGCGGTGCTGACCCTTGCGCGGGTTTCGCTTGCCTCCCGGTCATAGACTTCTTGGAGTTCACGAATCTGTTCGTCGCTCATCTTTTCTGCAGCCCGGGCGGCGGCAATGACTTCCATTATGCGGCGGACATCGTACAGGTCGTGGATATCATTATTGTCAAAACCCTGGACGATGATACTTTTATTGGGTGTTGAGAAAACCAGGCCATCGAGCGTCAGCTGGCTGATCGCCTCGCGGACCGGCGTTCGGCTGACACCCATTTCCCGGCTGATCTGAGCCTCGGTGAGTGCGGTACCGCTTGGATAGCGGCCGATCAGGATGTCATCGCGCAGACGGCGGTAGACTTCTGATCTTAATGAGCCATGGCGTGCAACCCTGTCCATGGTCAGCCTTCTTGCCGGGTGAAATTGAGCAGGCCGCCGGCCAGCAGGATACGGGCCTGACGTTCCGATATTCTGAGATTGCAGACAATCGGGCTGCTGCTGTGGCTGGTGACCGTCAACTGGCCAGTGACCGGCAACTGTCTGATCTGCTCTGCTGCATTGTCGATGGACAGCATATCCAGCAGACTGATGCGGTCATAGTCAGCAGGATCGGTAAACTGCAGGGGCAAAATGCCATTGTTGATCAGGTTGGCCATGTGGATCCGGGCAAAAGATTTCGCCAGAACGGCTTTGATGCCGAGCTGGAGAGGTGCCAGGGCAGCATGTTCGCGGCTGGATCCCTGACCATAGTTGGCACCGGCAATGATCATGCCGCCGCCTTCAGCTTTGGCCCTGGCTGGAAAACCAGGATCGCACGGGGTCAGGCAATAGTCAGCCAGATAAGGCACGTTGGATCGGTAGGGCAGCAGTTTCGCGTTCGATGGCATGATGTGGTCCGTTGTGATATTGTCTTCGACCTTGATCAGGGCTTTGCCGCTGATCGTGCCGCTGACCGGTGTGTTGACCGGAAACGGCTTGATGTTCGGGCCGCGCACAACTTCAACAGACGAACCGTCTTCGGCGGGCATGACCACCAGGTTATCATTGATCCGGAATTTTTCAGGCATCTCGATCTCCGGCATTGTCCCCAGGGTTCTCGGATCGGTCATCACGCCGGTCAGGCTGCTGGCGGCTGCGACTTCCGGACTGACCAGATAAACGTTGGCTGATTCTGTGCCTGAGCGGCCAAAAAAGTTGCGGTTGTTGGTGCGCAGCGAGATGGCATTGGTGCGCGGCGACTGGCCCATGCCAATGCAGGGGCCGCAAGCCGACTCGAGGATGCGGGCACCGGCGGCGATCATGTCGGACAGCGCGCCGCAGTCAGCCAGCATGTTCAATACCTGGCGCGAGCCTGGCGCAATGACCAGAGAGACATCAGGATGCACGGTTTTGCCTTTCAGAATGGCAGCAACCTTGAGCATATCCTGCAATGAGGAGTTGGTGCAGCTGCCGATGGCAACCTGATCGACCTTGATCGGGCCGATTTCGCTGACCGGCGCGACATTGTCAGGGCTGTGCGGCTTGGCAGCCAGAGGTTGCAGGGATGAAAGGTCGATAGCCCAGGTTTCATCATAGACAGCATCCGGATCAGCGGCGAGCGGACGCCAGACTTCTTCCCTGCCCTGAGCGGCCAGGAAAGCGCGGGTGATTTCATCACTCGGGAAAATCGACGTTGTTGCGCCGAGCTCAGCGCCCATGTTAGTAATGGTGGCCCGCTCGGGAACCGAAAGGCTCGCCAGCCCTTCACCGGCGTATTCGATTATTTTGCCCACGCCGCCCTTGACAGTCAGCAAGCGCAAGACTTCAAGAATAATATCCTTGGCGCTGACCCAAGGCTGCAGCTGACCGGTCAGTTCGATTTTCACCATGCGCGGCATGGTCAGAAAATACGGGCCGCCGCCCATGGCAGCAGCGACATCAAGACCGCCGGCGCCAATGGCCAGCATGCCGATGCCGCCGCATGTGGGCGTATGGCTGTCCGATCCGAGCAACGTTTTGCCGGGTTCGCCATACCGTTCAATATGAACCTGATGGCAGACGCCATTGCCGGGTTTGGAAAAACGAATGCCATATTTGCTGGCAACCGTCTGGATGTACATGTGGTCATCGGCATTTTCAAAGCCGGTCTGCAGCGTGTTATGATCAATATAGGCGACTGACAGCTCGGTTCTCACCCGCGGAATGCCGATAGCTTCAAACTGGAGGTAAGCCATAGTGCCGGTCGAATCCTGAGTCAGTGTCTGGTCGATGCGAATCGAAATTTCCTGCCCTGCAATCATTTGGCCACTTAACAGATGGTCGCCGATGATTTTCTGCGAAAGGGCCATGCCCATGAAAATTCCCCCTCAAAAGAAATTGTATACAATATCAAGTTTATTATCATGCATGAGGGGAACTTATGTCAACCATTTTTGATGACAAAAAAGCTTAATTTACGCATTTTGTGCAGTTTAACAAAATAATTTTCAAAAATATTTGCAAGCCAGGTGTTTCTCACTTGCAAATCCTGTTTCCAAAATTTAATATCAGCCAACGAGTATCTTGCCTTCCGGATGGACGAGGTCGCGATGCTGCATTTTGGCCATCGCCAGGCTCAGCGCGAATGAAGCCGGCCCGACTCGTCCCAGATACATGACGGGTGCCAGGATCGCCCAGCTGGCCGGCTGCAAGCCTGCTGTACCGGCTGACGACAAACCGACCGTACCAAATGCCGATGTTGCTTCGAACACGATATCGATAAAGCGGAAACGTCCGGCAACCAGAGCTTCGTTTTCGATAAAAGTCAAAAGCAATGTTGTTATGATGACTAGCGAAAGAGCCAGGCCAAATATCGCAAAAGCACGGGTAAAGGTTTCACGGGGCAGACGGTGGCGGATCAGCACGATATCATCATAGCCGCGGGCATCCGAAACGATCGTCGCCAGGATGACCGCGAATGTCGAGACTTTGATGCCGCCGCCCGTCGATCCGGGCGCAGCCCCGATAAACATCAGGATGGTCGTCATAAACTTCGAACTGTCCGTCAATGTGTTCTGGTCAATCGAATTAAATCCGGCAGTCCGCGGCGTAATCGACTGGAAGAATGCAGCCAGCGGACGTTGCCATTCAGGCAGCGAGCCGAGCGACCACGCGCTGCGGGTATTATTATACTCGACGATTAAAAAGAAGATAGTGCCAAAAACCAGAAAGATACCCGTCATCATCAAGACGACCTTGCTGTGAAAATGCAGCTTGGCATTTTTATGCCGCAGCCCGATGATGTCTGACCAGACGACAAAGCCAAGTCCGCCCATGACAATCAGCAGGCCGGTGGTCAGGATAACAACCGGATCGCCATTCCAGCCGACCAGGCTGCTGTATTGGCCAGTTTCACTGTCCCCCAGCAGGTCGAAGCCTGCATTGCAAAATGCGGATACCGATTGGAAAAATCCCTTGCCGATACCTTTCAGCCAGCCAAAATGAGGAATATATCGCCAGGAAATCAAAAGACCTCCGATAAATTCACAGCTGAAAGTGATGATCGCAATTTTGCGGACAAGTTTAAAGACGTCGACAAAACTGAAGCTGGCTGTCGATTCCTGGGTGACAATCATGGTGCGGAGACTGGTTTTGCGTCGCATAAAACTATAGAAGATACTGGTAATGGTCACCAGGCCGAGGCCGCCGATCTGGATCAAGGCGATGATGACCAATTTGCCAAACAAAGTCCAGTGTGTTGCCGTGTCAACAACAATCAGACCGGTGACGCAGGTCGCAGAAGTCGCCGTAAACAGAGCCCGCAAAAATCCGGCCGTTTGGCCGTCATGCGATGCAAAGGGCAGCATCAGCAGCATTGTACCTGTCATTATGACCAGGAAGAATGAAGTGCTGATCACGCGGCCAGGCTTGGCATTGATCCAGTTGCCGGTAATTCTGGGATGCTTTTTTTTAACGACGATCATGGTGTCTTCCTCATATCTGTCATTCAGCGGACCAATTGCCGCCAGATAGTGTCATACTCGGCCTCATCACAAG